>CAMOZF010000001.1 GCA_946630765.1 uncultured Lachnospiraceae bacterium
GCCCCAGCGGAGGTTTTCGCCGATCGAGCCGGAGAACAGCGTGTTCCGCTGCAGCACCATGCCGACGCCGTCGCGGAGATTTTCCATCGTGTAATTCCGGACATTCACGCCGTCGACGAAGACTGCACCTTCATCCGTATCGTAGAGTCTCGGAATCAGTGAGACCAGGGTTGTCTTGCCACAGCCGGTCGAGCCTATAATGCCGACGGTCGCGCCGGCCGGAATCGACAGGTTGATCTTTGCGAGCACGCTTTCCTCGCTCGTCTTATAGTAGCGGAAAGTGACGTCTTTGAATTCGACCGCACCCTTTGTAACCTTCAGATCGCGGTACTTCGCTTCACTGTCCGAAATGTCCGGTTCCTCCTGAAGAACCTCCTGGATACGCTTCGCGGATGCGAGCGCACGGGAAGACATCATCAGCATGAAGGTCACCATCATGAGGGATGAGAGGATCTGCGTAACATAGGTGATGAACGCGGACAGATGTCCGACCTCCATATCACCGCGCACGACGATCGGGCCGCCCAGAAGAATGACCGCAATGACCGTCGCGTTCATGATGATCGTCATGATGGGCTGCATCATGATCATGTTCTTGACTGCCTTCATGCCGGCCATTTTCAGGTTCCGGTTCGCATTCCCGAACTTCTCGATCTCGTAGTCCTCACGGACAAAGCTCTTGACGACGCGCACATTGGTGACATTTTCCTGTACCGTCGCGTTCAGTCCGTCCACCTTGCCCTGCATCGCCTGGAACAGCGGATGGCCGCGGCGGATAATGAAGCCGACCGCAAGAAGCAGCACCGGCATACTGACCGCGAAGATCGTGGAAAGCTTCGGCCGAAGTGTAATCGCCATGATCAGCGCCGCAATCATCATGCCCGGCGCACGCAGCGCCATACGAAGGCCCATATTGACAATGTTCTGCACCTGCGTGACGTCATTGGTCAGTCTGGTCACAAGAGACCCGGTGGAGAATTTGTCGATATTCGCAAAGGAGAAGCTCTGCACCTTGCTGTAAACGTCGCGGCGCACGTCCGCCGCAAAATTCACCGACGCCTTTGTTCCGAAATAAGCGCCCGCAACACCGCCGGCCATCATCAGCACCGCGGTCAGGATCATCAGTCCCATGACGCCAAGAGAGGTCGGCGCCGTCAGCGTGCCGGCATTTGCGTTATTGATGATAATCGCCAGAAGTCTCGGCATCACGACTTCGCCCACCACCTCAACAATCATACCGACCGGTCCGAGGATAAAGTAAAGCATGTAGGGTCTGATGTATTTCGCCCACTTTTTCATAGCCTTTTTCTGTCCTTTCCTGTTAATGATCTATATCACATTCTCTTATTTGAGGTTCTCGCGCATTTTGACGAGGATCTCTTTGATCTGCCGGATGGCCTCCGGCTCGATCCCCTGAAGCATCTTCGCCTCTGTCGCCAGAAGAAGCTCATACTCGTGCCTGCACTTTTCACTGCCCTTTTCCGTGAGCTCGGCGAGCCGGACTCTTCGATCCTCCGGGTCGCGCAGTGTGCGCACAAAGCCCTTCTCCTCCAGGCGGTCCACCACCCCGACCACCGTCGGCTGGGAGACTTTGAAGATTTTTTCGATTTCCTTGAGCCGGAGGCGTTTCCCGTCCGACTTGTTCAATGCGATCAGTACGCCAAGCTGTACATGGGTCAGTCCGCTTTCCCGGAGGCTGTTATTGAGCACCCTGCCGACAGCGTCGTGAACCTGTTTGATGAGAAATTCGCATCGTTCTTCGTGTTCCATAGCTTCCATCCTTTTTCTTCGGTAGTCCCTGTCATTCCGAGCGAGCGTGGTGCGCGCGAGATGACACGTTTTTTGCGGCACCAAAAATAATAGCATGCTATCGACTCGTTGTCAATAGCATGCTATTCATTTTGTCTGTTCGCACAGAAAAATACTTTTCAGAAACTCTGCCTTTCGTCAGAATGCCCGCACCGTATCGGCGGCGCTCATTTCTTCGGATCGGCAAGAATGTGAATCGTCAGGCCTGAGGGGCCGCCTTCGGCGATCGTTACGCAGTTCTGGCGATTCAGGAAGGAAAGCGCTACGCTGTCCGTCTCGACAAAGGGCCGCCAGCCCGATCCGGTGTCGCGGTTAATGACGTGCACCGCGCACCTCGCGCCGGTATAGTCTTCACCGTCCATCCAGTAGTCCGCCTTGCACTCGCGCACCTTGCCGGCATCGCGCTTCTGGATGTCCTTCGAGCCCTCGCGCGACTTTCCGGTAAAATATTCGCCGGAGCATTCCGCGTTGAAGGGAATCGTCGTCAGGCTGTGCACGCCGTAGGTTTTCGTATCAACCGAGAGAATGTCCACGTCGATCGTCAGCGCCTCATCCGCGCCGCGAAGCCATGAAAGCATCCGCGTGATCACCCAGGACTGCTCATGCGGCTTGAAGCCGTGCTCCGCGTCCTTCACGGGGAAGAAGGAAATCCCGGCGTCTGAAAGTCTCTGCGCGCCGCGCTTCAGAAGAAAGGCCGCGACAAGCTGCGTCATATAACTGTATTTCACAACCGGATCCTTGACGCCGCAAGTGAGGAACACTTCGCCGGGGAAACTGCTGATCGTATCGATCGGGTCCAGCGCCAGCATTTCCCTCGGATAATCCCCGGAAAGCGTGACAAAGGCTCCGCTGATCCGGTCGGGAATATTTTTCGGATCATAGACAATGTCGAAATTCTGTCCCGCCCGGCAGTCGTCCGGAATGCAGAGCGCCGGATACATCAGGATCAGCTTCTTCACCTCCTCCGGGTGTTTCGCCGCCGTCAGTCCCGATACAAAACCGCCCTGCGAGCCGCCGCCGATGATCAGCTGATCGTAGTCCACAAAATCCAGCGATTTCACATAGGCCATGACCGCCTCGAGGTCTTTGATCTCCGAGCTGATCGTCATATCCGTCGTTTCGCCGGTGCTCAGATTCCCTCTCGATCCGCCCGCGAATTCAAAGATGAAGGCGCAGTATCCGGCCTTTGCGAGCGCCTTCGCGTAAGGCTCCACCAAAGGCGCCGCACTCATAAAGCCATGGCAGAGAATCACCGGAACAAGCCCCTGTTCCTTCTTTTTCGTGCGGTACATGCGCCCGCCGAGCGTAAATTCATCACGCGTGATCTCAAAACCCGATACCGTATATTTTTTCTTCATACTTCCCCTGTCAACCTCACTTTCTCAAACTTTATTACAAATCCGGTGAGCAATAAACTCCTCCCGTGTAAAAAGACTTATCGATCGCTCGGACAAAATCATGACGCTGCCTTTTCTCAGATCATACCGCAGATGCTTCGAAAAATCAATGGAAAACGCAGGCCTTTATATTTCCGTCAGGTATTCGCAGCCGATCTCCATTCCTGTGATTTCACAGCCTTTTTCCACCGGAAGATCATAGTAAACATCCTGCGAGAAGCTGCAGGGGATCGTATTCTCACTGTCGTAAATTCTGATTTCGAGCTTCTTTGGGCGTCCGAAGCGATCCAGCAGGATATTCCAGTCTTTTCCGGTCGTAAACCAGTCGTCCGCGAGTTTTCCGTCAAGATACACCTCTGCCCTGTCCCCCCGGAAGTCCGTTTTCAGAAAGACACGGTGGGCATTTTCGAGGCCCGCATAACCGAGCCGGACCGCATAGCTCCGGTAAAGGAGCCTGCCCTTCTGATCCCGCACTTCTTCCGTACACCGGAAGGAAATTTCTCCGTCTGTCCGTTTCCCTGCCGAAATCCGCCGTTTTTCGACGCTGCCGTCCTTTTTGTAAATCGTCAGAAGCTCCTCCTCATGCGTCGAGATCAGTTTCTTCACGCCGCAATCCTCAATCAGGATGCTGTCATCGTAAGACGTGATGTAAAGCCCGTCCTCATAGAGGAAGGCCCTGTTTGCATCGCTTTCTGATAAGACGGTCCTCCCGGGCGCAGCCGAGGGATCCCATGTGTTTCCACGTTCATGGGATGTCTCGACTCGGGCTTCGCCCTTACTCGACATGACACTGGCGGTTGATTCCGCGCCGTCAAGCCAGAAGAATTCCCGCCCGCCCATGCGGCACAGCGGATTTGCCGCGAAAATGTCCTGAGTCTCATCACCGGGACGGAAGCGGATTATACTGCATGTTCCGGGCGCGAAGGACAGCTGTTCATACCGCCTCACCGATCCGTCCGGGAAGACCAGCTCGACGGTCGTATCCGGATGCGCCGAAAGCTCATACAGGCGCTGATGGTTATTGACGAAAAGATAGGCATTTCCGCTCGCCCTGTTCAGCCGGAGTGCGGCGCGAATGCGCTGAAGATCGTCCGCTGTTTCCGGCGCCTGCTCCGGAAGAATCACTTCCGTACCGGCAAGGTCTTCTCCGTATGCATGCAGGAAATGCGCATATTTTTTCAGCCCGCCGAAGCTCTTCTGCGGCTTCCCCGCTTCATTCAGGCAGGCGTCAAAATCATAGCTTTTGACCGGCGTCGTCGTGTGGCCGCCGATATCCTGTGCTTCATTGAGGGTACTGCATTTTCCATCCGGGTTAATGCCGCCATGGTACATATAATAGCCGATCAGGTTCGCGCCGGAACCGATCGCGCAGAGAATCGCCGCCTCATGATCCTTCGACGAGGCAATCGGCCGGCGGTGGGACGTGACCTGAAGGCCGCCGCCGAGCTCCGCGGTGAGATACGGGTAGTCTCTTCGTATGGAACTGCTGCTGTCCTCCCCCTCACGGAAATCCGAGCCGGTATCCGCATCGTCAAAGTACGGCAGAAAGCGGAAATTGTCCTTCGGCGGGAGCTTTCCGACGCCGCTGTCCCACGGCGCGTCGACATAGCCGGAAAGCACCTGCAGGGTTTCGTCGATCGTACAGGCCCCGCCCCAGGCCGTCGCGGTGTAATACGGCACAGTAAAGCCGATTTCCCTGACCATCCGGTACAGCTCCTTCATATGGGCTTCCTGCCGCGCCTTCTCCTTCGGACCGCCGCAGTGGCCGTATTCGTTCTCAAGCTGCACGCCGAGAATCGGCCCGCCGTCCGCCAAAAAAAGGCCCCGGACTTCCTCGAAAATCTTCTCAAACCAGATCCTGACAAGCGCCAGATATTCCGGACTGTTCACGCGCTTCTCAAAGGAATGATCCCGCTCCAGCCAGTCCGGGAAGCCGCCGTTTCTGCACTCGCCGTGCGCCCAGGGACCGATCCGAAGAAAAACCTTCATGCCGCATTCTCCGCAGATTTCCACGAATCTTCGGACATCTCTGCAGCCCGAAAAATCCCACACGCCCTTCTGCTCCTCGTGATGGAGCCAGAAGAGGTAGGTTGCGGCAATATCGACCCCGCCGGCCTTCATTTTCAGTATTTCCTCGCGCCAGAGCTGCGGCTCCAGACGCGAAAAATGGATTTCGCCCATGACAGGGATAAATCTGCGGCCGTTTCTCAGAAGACTTCTTCCGTCGGCGGAATATTCATTTCCTTCCGGATCGCTTCCCCGGAAGGGAAGATCCCCGCGAATTTCCGGCGGTTCTTCCGGAATGATAAACCTGATAAGATCTTTTTCCTTTGCTTCCAAGCTCTGTACCTCTGTTCCATTAATATACTATATGATCATGCGCTTCCGAAAAGCAGGGGGCCGTCGCACTAAGAAAAGAGTACGGCGGCCTTTTTCGATGAATTGTTCACAGAATAATAAAGAAGACGGACGTCGGGTGTTTTTGCAGCCCGGCGTCTGTGGTATAATAGTTTTATGCCAAAAAACATACGAATACCGGTTACTGATTATACTACATTTAACCGGAATTATCAAATTTTTTCTTCACTCCAATCAGCAGACAATCTGGCCCTCTCTCATCTTCATGAGTTCGGTGTACACCACGTCTTTCTCCTGCGCCATTGTCGAGAACACCATCTGTTTCTGGATCTCTTTGGTAAATTCATGCCATTCGGGCAGTTTCTCGCCGTAGTTCGTGCATCCGTTCGGGTCGCCGTTCTTAATGAAGTTCACCCAGTAGGAGCTCACGATGCGGGCCATGTCATAGTGCCAGCCCTGGTACGGCCGCCACATGCGCGCGAGCGCGTCATAGGCAAAGGGAAGCTCCGCGCCGTGGTAGACGCCGGGATTGTCTTCGCCGGGAATCGGAACGCCGAACTCGTAAAGCCAGGTCTTCCTGCCCTGCCCCGCGCGGATTTTTCCCGCCATGATCGTGGAGCAGACCAGGGAGCAGAAAGCGTCCGAATCCCCGAGTTTCTTCACGTCTTCATCGCTCTCGCAGCCGCAGGCTTTGAGGAAGGCTTCCTTCTGATCGCCGTAGCTTTCCGCACAGGCGTCAAGTTCCGCCAGGGTCTGCGGCATCTTCCCCGCAAAGCGGTTGAACATCTGAAGTTCGCCGGTTGTATAGCCGAAGATCACGGGCTTGTCGCCGAAATGGTCTTTCACAAGCGCCGAAACACTGGTTTCGGTCTGGAAGATGCCGTCGATGGGCGGTGAGAAACGGAAGCCCCTGCCGTCCGGAGAAAGGGCTTTGTTCATCTCGTGAAGCTTTATGCCGTCCACGGCCCTTGCCTCGTCGAGGTTCTTAAAGCCCGCGGCTTTGAAGAACGCCTCGCCGGCCTTCTCCGCGTCTTCCACCGTGCTGTTTCTGCCCGTTCCCTGCGTATCCTTAAACGGCATGATGATGCCGCTCTGGACGATGGCCGCGCGGAAATAGGGTTTTGCCATGGGGCTTGAGAGCTGCGTCAGTACGGAACCCGCACCGGCGGACTGGCCGGCAATCGTGATTTTCTCCGGGTCGCCGCCGAAGGCTTCGATGTTCCGGTATGCCCATTTGATGGCTGCAAGCTGGTCAAGGTATCCGTAGGATCCCTTCGGCTCATCCGGCGCTTCCGCGCTGAGCCAGGGATGGGACAGGAATCCGAGAAGTCCGAGGCGGTAAGCAATGGTGACGACAACGATGCCCTTTCTCGCCATATGCTCCCAGTCAAACTCGATTTCATAGGGATAGCCGCCCTGGAGGCCGCCGCCGTGGATGTACAGAAGCACCGGCAGCTTTTCATCGCCTTTTTTCGCCGGCGTAAAGACATTCAGGTACAGGCAGTCCTCGCTCATCTCAAATTCCGGTCCGGCCGGATGCAGTTCCTTCGTCCAGAATTCCTTCGGATCGAGACCCGGAACATTCTGAACGGACATCGGTCCGTATTCCGCGCAGAGTTTTACGCCTTCCCAGGGTTCCACGGGCTGCGGGGCGCGCCAGCGGAGTTTCCCGACCGGGGGCGCCGCGTAGGGGATGCCCTTGAACACCGTGATCCGCGGATCATAGCCGAAGATTCCCTGAAGTTCGCCGGATTCGATTTTTACTCTTCTGTTCTCCATGTTTGTATTTTCTCCTCTCTTTTGAAAATCGAATTTCAACAACAAACGGGGCCGTTTTTGTACCGGCCCCGTCTTCCTCCCGGAACGCAGCCGGGTTTATTCAGCTCTGCTGTGGATTATTTTGCAAGCCATGCCTGGAACTGGGTGTTCATTTCGGCAATGACTTCGTCGATGCCGGCATTCTTCAGTTCCGCCTTGAACTCTTCATTGTAGGATTCCACGTCAGCCTGGCCGAACAGGAGAGCCGGTCTGTACTGGTCTACAACCGCACGGCAGGCGGTCCACTGATCGTAGACGTTCGTCGGATCGAATACAAAGCCCATGGCCTTCGAATACTTGATGCTGGAATCGGTCCAGAGGGCCTGCATATCCGTGAAGTATTCCTTATAGTCGGTCTGGAAAGGATAGCCGAGGCACTCATTTGCGTACCACCAGCAGCCGCCGCAGTTCCAGCCGTTTTCATCCGGGGTGGACTTGCCTTCCGGATACCAGGCGCAGCCGTTCTCATCGACAACGTAGGTCTCGTCCTTGATACCGTAGCAGATAAAGTTGTGAACGTTCGCATCCGTGTACATCAGCGCAAGGAGCTTCATCGCAGCATCCGGGTATTTGCAGACCTGAGAAATCTGCCAGCCGGTATATACGCAGGAGTTGTCGCCGATCAGGTCGGTCAGCTGCATGCTGATGGTTTCGTAGTTGGTCATCTGAGCCTGCATCAGGGACTGAGCATACTGGGTGCTGAATGCTTCGTAGCCGATCGCACCGCAGACGCCGCTGTTCAGGAGGCTGGTGTTGATGGAGGTGTTCAGCGGATCGTCTACAAGATATCCCGCATCAGCCCAGCGCTTGCACATCTTGATGTACTCGAGCCACTCATCGGTCTCGTAGTAGTTGACGATTTCCGTGGAATTGATGCCGCGGTCGGGAATAAGAACGCCGACCAGCTTGTCGTCGCCGAGGTTGTCAACGCCCATCAGGGGACGAAGGAAGGTATCCGCCTGCCATGCCAGATCCGGATGAGCGGCTTCGGCCTTAGCCATGATCTCTTCCATCTGCTCGATGGTGATGCGGGTGTCTGCAAGGTCCATCACGCCGAGTTCCTCGGCGATGTCTTTACGAAGAGACCAGACGGAGAAGTTTGAGAAACTGTCCGCTCCGGGGATGGAATAGCATTCGCCGTTGACTTCGCAGTACTCATAGGCGGGCGCTGGGAACAGCTGCCAGACTTCGGGGTAGATCTCTTTGTACTTTTCAAGGCTGATGATCTGCTCGTTGTTGACCATGTCACGAGGAGTGGAATAGAATCTCCATCCGAACAGGTCGATGCCGTTGTCGGGGTCGGTAAGCATCAGGGTCAGCTGGGTTGCGCGCTCACCGAAGTTCAGGCAGTAGAGGTCCGCCTTGACACCTGCGTTGATGGAAACGAGGTAATCGTTCAGAGCTGCTTCAACTTCCGCTTCCTTCGATCCGCCGAAGACTTCCACGCGAACCGTGGGCCAGTTGTTCGGATCCGGATCGACATAAAGTTCGCCGTCCCGAAGTTCGCCGCTTTCGGTTGCAGGCGCAGCGGTGTCATCTGCCACTTTCGTCTCGGCGTCCGCTTTCTTGGTCTCGCCGCCGGCAGCCGCCGTTGTTGTCCCCGAGTCTTTAGCCGTACATGCAGAAAGTGCGCCGACAGCCAGGACAAGCACCAGGATCAGTGCCATGATTCTCTTTTTCACAATCGTTCCTCCTTTTAAAAAAGTTCTTGAAATTTTATCTCCTGCAAAGAACCGAAAACGTTTCCTGATTCTCCGCTGTAAGATCACTGTATCATCATCCCTTGATGCCGCCCACGACGATGCCGCGGACGAAGGCCTTCTGGAAGAAGGGATAGGCAATCATGATCGGGACAACGGAAATGACCGCGATGGCCATCCGGATCCCGAGCGTCGGGATGGATTTTGCAAATTCGCCGAGCTGCGCGTTCGCGTTGTCCTTCAGGAACTGGGCGTTGGACTGCATGACATTCAGCACGAGCTGGATCGTGTAGAGATCCGTCCTTCTCGGGAGGTAGTATATACCGTTGATCCAGTCGTTCCAGTAAGCCAGCGCGCTGAACAGCGACAGGGTTGAAATCATCGGTTTACTAAGCGGGATGCAGATCCTGAAGAGAATTCCGATCTGCGTACAGGAGTCCATTTCCGCGGCTTCCTGCAGCTCAATCGGCACATTCGTCGTGAAGTAGGTCCGCATCAGGATGACGTTGAAGGCCGAGAGCAGCAGGTTCGGGCAGATCAGGCCGAAAAGCGTGTCGCTGACCTTCATGAAGCGGCTCCATACGATGTAGGACGGGATCATGCCGCCGGAGAACAGCATCGTAAAGAAAACGAAGAACGAGAAGAAGGCGCGTCCCGGGAGGTCTTTCCTGGAGAGCAGGTATCCCAGCATCATCGTCAGGAAAATATTGGTCGTCATGCCGACCGCGGTGATCAGGATCGTCAGTCCGTAAGCTTTGATGATCTTGGTGCTGCCCATGAACAGATAGCGGTATGCGGCGAAATCCACATCCCTCGGAAGGAAGGAGTAGCCGTATTTCAGAATCGTATCATCGGAAGTTACCGAAGACGACAGCAGCAGCACGAACGGAAGGATGCACGCAAGCGACAGTATGATCATCAGTATATTGGAAAAAATCCGGAATCCTTTTCCTTTGCCGGCCATGTGATGCCTCCTTTCTCAGAACAGTGCGCTGTCCGGTTCGATCTTCCGGACAATCAGGTTCGTAATCATGACAAGGACGAATCCGAGGATGGACTGCAGGAAGCCGGATGCCAGAGATCTTCCGACGTCGTGGTCCTGCATCAGTGCCCGGAACACGTAGGTGTCGATCGTCGTCGTGACCGGGTACAGGGGGCCCGTATCCATCGGGACCTGATAGAAAAGTCCGAAGTCGGATGCGAACATCCTGCCGAGGCTCATGATCGTAAGGATGATGACGGTCGGCTTCAGGAGCGGAAGCGTGATCTTCGTAATCTGCTGCCATACGGTAGCGCCGTCCACAACAGCCGCCTCATAGTAGCTCTTGTCGAAACCGATGATGGTTGCGTAATAGACGATGCTGGAGAAGCCGAACCCCTTCCAGAGATGAGCAATCGTCAGGATGACCGGCCAGTATTTCGGCTGTGTATACCAGTTGATGCCCTCTCCTTTCAGCGGAATCAGGATGGTGTTGTTGACAAAGCCGTTTTTCGCGGAAAGGAATGCGAAAACGATGTAGCCGACAAGGACCATGCTGACCAGGTGCGGGATCAGGATGACCGTCTGGTACACCTGACGCGCTTTGGTGCTCCGCACTTCCCCGAGAACAATTGCGACAAAAATCGAAAATAACGTTCCGAGGAGCATGAAGACCAGATTGTAAAGGACGGTGTTCCGGAACATGATTCCCGCCCACTTCGAGGAGAACAGGTAGGTGAAATTGCTGATGCCGTTCCATGGGCTTTTGAACACGCCTTTTGCAAAACTGTACTTTTTGAACGCCAGACTCAGTCCGACCATCGGCATGTAGTTGTTGATGATCAGATAAGCGAACGAAGGGATCGCAAGAAGATAAATGAACAGATACTTCCTGACCCGCTTCTTTACCGGGACTTTTCCGGGTTTCAATAAATTGTATGCCACTTTTTTACCCTCCCGCTTATTCTCAGGGTTATCCATCCGTCAAAATATCCTTCTCCGGACGGCTCTCATGCTGAAATCATACTCCATTGCGGAGGAATTCAATATCAAAAATTTTTCCAGTCTTATCATAAAAATGAACCAGAAGCGGAAATTTACGCCGCATCCCCTGCGGGTATCAGAAACCGACTTCCCTGTCTCCAGGTTGCTTTTTACTATGAAGATCGTTGAATTTTCGCTTCTAAATCTGTCCCTGATATGCTACACTGGTAAACAGAAGCAAAATGTTCCCTATATTATAATGGTCAAAAAAATGAAAAGAAAAAATACGAAGCGCCGCAGCCTGAAAGTCCTCGCGCTGCGGCTGTGGGTTATCATCTCCGCCGCGCTTCTTCTGTTCTTTCTTCTCTTTGCCCTGATTTTCATCCGGAGCAATCAGAATGAAGTGCGGCAGGCCAACAGGATTCTGTCGGAGCATTATTCGGAAAGAATGGACGCGGACATCCGCAGAATGTCCGATTTTGTCGATGAAATGTACGTCAACAACGTCTTCTTCCACCGGCTCGTCTGGTATACGCTCGATGATTACGACTGGATTGACAATACCTGGCATATCCAGTCCACCCTGAAGGAAAAAACCAGCGGCATGAATTTTTCGGGCGGACATTTTTACTATGACGCCGCCCATGATTCCCTGCGAAGCGCTTTCAGCGCGGACAGCGAGGATTCCCTTCTCGGAGACCGTCTGCTCCCCTGGATGCGGGAACGGGCAATTACGACGGACGGCAGCGGTTTTCTCAGTTCGAACGATCATATCTGGTATGTGCGCTTTAAGGGACTCCGTGGCAAGTATCTCGGTTTCCTGATCGATCTGAGCGCCTATATCGGCGCGGACGGATCGGAAGGCGTCGTCTATCTGGACGGCAGCAACCGGGTCGTATGCAGGTCGGGAGACATCGAGATCCCGGACGCCAGCATTTCCGCCCTCGTCAGACAGGGAAGCGAAGTTCGTGTCAGGAACCTCTATATGAACCTTTCCGAGCTCAGTTCCTCTCCGCTCAAGATCGTGACCGCAAGCGAACAGGACACCCTTTCAGCGGTTCTCCGGCGTCCGGATTTTCTGAGCATGATGGTGCTCCTTCCGGTGACAGCCTTCTTTCTTCTGGTCTATCTCTACCGGCTGCACAGCAGGGCGCTCCTGATACCGACACAGCATATCCTCCGGAAAGTCGAGGAAATGAGAAACGATCCCAAAGCGGAGGAAACGCAGGAAGACACCGGAAGCGGCATCGGGGAAATCGAGGAATATCAGGCCATCAACGACCAGATTGACCGTCTTCTTCAGGAAATCGATGCGCTCTCGGAGGCCAGGCACCGTGAAGAACTGAATACGAAAAACGCGCTTCTTCAATACTATCAGCTGCAGATCGACCCGCATTTCTACCTGAACTGCCTGAATTCGATCAGCAGCCTCCTGCAGAACCGGACGCCGGAAATCGCAAACGACATGATCATGGCGCTCTCTTCCCATTTCCGTTATGTTTTCCAGTCGTCGCGCACCCTCGTAACGGTTTCCGAGGAACTGCGGGAGCTCCAGAATTATACAAGCATCTACTCGATCAAGGGCGGGGTTCCGATCCTCCTCTCGACCGATGTCCCCGACCGCCTGATGAATGTCCGGATTCCGATCCTCGCGATCCAGACCTTTGTGGAAAATTCCATCAAGCACGTGACAAAAAAAGGACGGATCCTGTCCGTCCGCGTTCAGGTGTTCGAAGATCCGGAGGCGCATCTGCTCGTCCTCCGCATTACCGACAACGGGCCCGGGTACCCTGATAATCTTCTGCAGGAACTGAACCGGAAAATCGACGATTATAACTTCGACGCCGAGCATGTCGGCATCCTGAACCTGAAATACCGCTGCCGGCTGCTGTACGAGGAAAAGGCGCATTTTTCCTTCTACAACGCACCTGCGGGCGGCGCCGTATCGGAAATCACCATACCGTCGGATCCGATGTGTCCGGCGGAGGAGTCTTAAGATGAATATACTGGTTATTGATGACGAACCCCTGATTCTGAAAACCGTCTGCACGCAGCTTTCGGAGATGCATCTTCCGTTTGAGCGGATCGACACCGCGGGTTCCGCGGAAGAAGCAAGGCTCCGCGCCCGGGAAAGGTCCTATGAGATCTTCCTGTGCGATATCGTCATGCCCGAAGAAGACGGGATTTCCTTCGTCAAATGGGCGCTCCCGCTCTTCCCGGACGCCAAGTTCATTTTTCTCACGGCGCATGCGGATTTTGACTACATGAAGGAAGCAATCTCGATGCAGAGCTTCGATTATGTCCTCCAGCCAGTCTCCAGGGAAGACCTCCAGGCCGTGATCGAGCGGGCGATTCACCAGCTTTCGATCGAGGAGAAGAACCGGCGGCTCATGGAAAAAGGCAGCTTCTACGAAGATCACGAAGCGGAAATCCTGGAGGGGAATTCCATCCGCTACCTTCTCGGGCTGTCGCAGGACGCCAGCTTCTTAAGGGAGCTTCTCGAGAGCGTTTTCTCCGGCATTTCCGACGACGACTGTTACTTTATCTACTATGTGCAGATGCTTTCGGAAAGCCCGATCCTGAACCAGAACGATCTTTCGCTCTTCCGTTCCATTTTTTATAACGTCACCAATGAGACCTTCGAGCCGCTCGGGCTCCCGAACGCGCTGCTTCTTCGAAACGACCGCTCGGGGGATTTCTTCGGCATCGTGAAGTTCTCCGTCGAAAACGAGCCGGAGTATTCGGAATTTCTCCAGCGGCTGTCGGAGCTCCGGGGCTTTTTTGACCGGCTGCTGAACCTGAAAATCGCGGTCTATGCCGGAAGGATCTCCTATCTGGAGGACCTTCCGATGACCGTTTCCGAGATTCAGGAGGAGCTTCAGAACAATGTCCGGAAAGCCAGCTACGTCTATCAGGCCGGCGACCTGAGCTCCCTGTCCGCGGGTTCCCATTCGTTTGACCAGGAATCAGCCGTCTGGAAGTCCCTGATCCAGAAAAACCGTCTCCGGGACCTCCGGGACAGTTTCTTCCGGTACCTGGACTACCATACGGCCCGCGGATCCGTCAACCGGGAGTTCATGGCCCGCTTCCACCAGCGGGCTTCCGAGCTGATTCTCGGCTACATGGTCAGCGAAGACATCCCGAGCACCGAAGTGTTTGATGAAAAGCTGTCCTACTATGATTTCCTGTACTGCTTTGACACGGTATCCCACCTGAAGGAAAGCCTGGATTATGTCTTTGACCGTCTGTATGAGCGCGTCGATATTCCCGGCGAGGAAACCGTCCAGAAGACCATCCGTTATATCCGGAACCATATCGACCAGGAAATCCTCGTCACGGAAATCGCCGAATACGTCAGCCTGAACCCCGTCTACCTGACCCGGGCTTTCAAGAAGGCGACCGGATATTCGCTGAAGCGTTTTATCGAAAACGAAAAAATCGAAGCCGCCAAGAACCTGCTTGCGACGACGGACCTGTCGATCTCGGTGATCTCCGGGCATGTCGGTTATGCCAACTACAGCAATTTCACGCGTTCCTTTAAACTTCTCACCGGACTGACCCCTTCCGAATACCGGGAACAGAACGGACAGAAACAATAATCTGGAAATCCATTCAGGAGGTTTCATGAAAAAAACTGCAGCAGTCCTTGCGGCGCTTCTCCTGTGCATTCTCGCGGCCGCCTGCCGGAGCACAGACGATGTTCCGGGAGCCAATGCCGGATCATCCGACCCCGCCCCCGAAGCCGGGGAAAACCGGCCGGCCGGGGCGGAAAACTGGCCGCTCATCCGGATGGAAGTCTGCTCCTACAGCGGCGACGAGACGCTGGAGCCGGAAGTGGAAAACGCGCTGAACCGCTATCTCGCATCCATTGACGCCGGTGTACAGGCGGACCTCGTGCCCATCGCCATTACCGACCGCCCCACAAGCCTTGCGCTGATGCTCTCCGGCACGGAGAACCGGATCGATCTCTACAACTGGCGCTGGTACTCCACCGTACGGGGGCTTGTGGAAAGCAATCAGTGCATTTCCCTTGAAAAATACCGCAGCATCTATCCCGAACTCTGGGAACTGTTCCCGGAAGCCGTTTACGATACCTGCAAGGTCAACGGCGAACAGTATTCCCTCCCCAGCGCAGATTCCTTCGGAACCTTCCAGGTCTACGCGCTCCGGAAGGATATCGCGGACGAGCTTGGAATCAGCAGTCTTGACAGAAAAAAAATTTCTATGGATGATCTGGAGCGGTACCTGCTTTCGGCGGAAGAGCTGCATCCGGAGCTTTGCTACCAGGGCAGTATGTGGCTCGAGCCCCTGCAGAACATCGATACCTTCGGAGATTCCCACGCCCTCGGCGTACTTCCGGACCGCGGGACTTCCGGCACCCGGGTCATCAACTATTACGGGAGCGGCGCTTTTGAAGAATACTGCCGGATGTGCCATGATTTCGCCGAAAAAGGCCTGTTCCGGGACGATCCCCTGAACAACAACCTCGCGGGCGCGCCCATGGTGAACGAGGGTCTCTGCGGCGGCTTCCTTTTCGAGGCCTACAGCTGCGACTATGCGAATTCCCTGATGGAGGCGCAATGTCCGGAAATCCCGATGGTCATCTTCCAGATCACCTCCCCCGGCTGCGATAACGCCTGCGTGTACGGCGGATGGCAGATCTCCGTCCTCTGCAGGAACCCGGATGCCGCGATGAAGCTCCTCTACCTCTCCTATACCGACGAAACCGTCGCGAGGCTTCTCGCGATGGGCATCGAAGGCCGGACCTATGAAGTCGACGAAAACGGCTGCGCCTGGTATCCGGAAGGCACGGACGCCTCAAACTGCGGCTGGAACATGAGCGCCCCCTGGTTCTATCCGAACGAATGCCTGTGCCTGCCCTTTGAAACGGAGAACGCCGCTTATTATACCGGCATGAAGGACTTCTGGCAGAACCCGGAGGTTCAGTATTCCAGGGCGCTCGGCTTTGTTTTTGACACAAAGCCCGTGTTTGATGAATATGCCGCCTGCAGTGCGATCATCGACGAATACCGGCCGGCGCTCATGTGCGGGCAGGTGGACGTGGACGCTTATCTCCTGCGCATGAACGAAGAGCTTCAGAACAACGGCATCGACCGCATCATTTCCGAAATGCAGAAACAGCTGGACAGCTTTCTGGCTTCAAAATCATAGAACAGAGAGGACTGAATTATGAACAGCACAATTGCACTGAACACAAAAAACCCCCGTTTCAAGACGGCGCCCGAACTCTACGGCCTCTTCTTTGAGGACATCAACCACGCGGCGGACGGCGGCCTGTATCCGGAACGTCTCCGGAACCGGGCATTCGAGGACTCTCTTGTCCCGGAAGACTGCACAACCGATCCGGAACACCTGATTTACATCAATGAAGGGAACTGGCCGGGCGTTTTCAACCACGGCGAGGGAATGGATGAATGGGCAGCCGCGGTCCCGCCGACCGAGATTCCGGCCTGGTACGCGGACCAGGCGGAAATGTCCCTGAAGCTTTCGGACACGCTGAACGAAAAGCGGAAAGCCGCGCTTCTTGTGCATTTCCGTCCGGGCGGAAGCATCAAAAACATCGGCTACTTCGGCATACACGCCGATACAGGCGAAAAAACCCACTTTTACGCCTTCCTGAAGACTGCGGAGGACTGCAGCCTTACTTTATCGCTTCAGGGCGAAAAAGGGCAGATTTTTGGCTCTCAGGCGCTTTCCGTCAGAGCCTCGGACCAATACCTCAGGTATGACGCGGACATCGTCTGCTCCGAAGAGCGCTCGGACCTTTCCTTTGTCATCACAGCCGACCGGGATACGGAAATCACCTTCGGCTTCACCTCCCTCATGCCGGAGCATACGCTGAAAGGCCACGGGCTCCGGGAGGATCTCGCGCTGCAGCTTAAAAACACCCACAGCCGGTTTATCCGCTTCCCGGGCGGCTGCGTCGTCGAAGGCATCAACGAAAAGAACACCCTCGCCTTCAGCAAGACCGTCGGTCCCGTCTGGGAGCGCCCCTCGGCCCAGCTGATGTGGCACTACCGCACGACGAACGGCCTCGGCTTCCACGAATACCTCCAGCTCTGCGAGGATCTGGACATGGAAGCGCTGTATGTCCTGAACTGCGGCATGAGCTGCCAGGCCCGCCACGGAAAAGGCTTCCCGGAAGAAGTCACGAAGAAATACCTTCAGGAAGCGCTGGACGCTCTCGAGTACGCGCTCGGGGGAACCGACACGAAATGGGGTGCCCTCCGCGCGCAGATGGGCCATCCGGAACCCTTTAAACTCAAATACGCCGAAATCGGCAACGAAAACTTCGGGCCGGAGTATCTCGAGCGCTATGAGCTTTTCTATAAAGCGCTGAAAGAAGCTTATCCCGGCGTCATCTTCATCAGCAACGGCCACACCGAGCGGAACGGCCTTCCGACGGAAATCGTCGACGAGCACTACTACAACGCGCCGGAGTTCTTCCTGGAAAACACGGAAATGTTTGACGACTATCCCCGGGAAGGTCCGGATATTTTCCTCGGGGAATACGCCGTCAACGGCGGAAAGACCATCGCCTCGATGGAATGCGCACTGGCGGAAGCCGCGTTTCTGACCGGCGTCGAAAAGAACCAGGACATCGTAAAGCTCTCGGCCTACGCGCCGCTGATGCAGAATTCGGATTACACAGCCTGGAAGCCGAACCTGATCGTTTTCAACAATCATACAGTCTACGGAATTCCGAGCTACCACGCGATCTCGCTTCTGGCCAAATACCGGGGGACGCATGTGATTCCGCTTTCGCTCCAGGGCGGGGAAGAACCGCCTGCCTACGCCGGTATCCCGGGCATTCTCTGCGAGGAGGAAGGCTTCCTGTTCAAAAACGTCCGGGTGGACGGCAGAGAAGCGCCCGGTATGAAGGTCATTTACGGGGAGGTCACCTACGACGAGAAGGAACAGGCCTACCGGATGATCTTCGGAAACAGAAAGCACCATTATGCCGGCAAGAATCCGGTCTGGAATCAGGCATTTGAGGACTTCATCTACAGCGGCGATTTTCGCGAGGTGCCGATCATGTGGACCATGTTCAAGACCCCGGACCATGAGGGGATCAGCTTTGAATTCGACGCGAAATTCAGTGCAACGAACAGCGTCAGCATCTCCGTCTTCAACTCCTGCCCGGCTTCCGATGCCGGCTGCAACGAGCCGAAGGATACCGAGTGGAACCGCCGGGTCATCCGCAACCAGATCTGGCGCATCGAGGACGGAAAGTCCGCACTCCGCGTGCCGCGGATTTTCGAAAAGCCTGTGCCGGACGCAGAGAAGGTTCCGACCGTGATCGACTATTCGAAGTACAATCATTACCGGATCGATGCGGACCGTTTCGGCTACCGCTGCTACATCAACGACGCGCTGGTCATCGAGAAAAAGCAGCCGCTGCACCCGCTTCTTCACGCTTCCTGCGAGACGACGGATGAAATGATCTATCTGAAGGTCGTCAATATCGGAAGCGCGCCGCAGGAGCTCACCGTAAAGCCCGACACCACAGTCTCCGACAGGATCGCCGTCGAGTACATCGAGGGCCTGCCGGACCAGCAGAATTCCTTCGAATGTCCGCTGAATATCTCCGGGAAAACTGCGGAATTTACCGCCGCGATTTCCGAAGACGGCAGCTTCAGCGTCACGGTGCCCGCCTACTCGGTGAATGTCTATCAGATCAGAAAAGCCTGATCGCTGCCTGATCCTTTTGCAGAAAAAAGAAACGCCCCGGCATCCACGATCGGATACCGGGGCAAATTCATGTGGCCGTCAGGCTATTTTCTTCTTCAGATCCTCTAAAAATGCGTCCGCGAGCGGCACCCACAGGTCGAAATTCGCATAGTCGTCGTCAATCAGGATGGTACCGGCCTTTCCGTGCGGCACGCCGGCAAAGGTATGAACCTCGACCGGAACATTATGCCGAAGAAGGTCCGGATACACATAGTTGAAATTCCGAAGGGCCGTATCCTCTCTTCCGACCGCGTAGAAAACCGGCGGATACTCCACGCCTTCCCAGTTGAAATCCGCCCCCACAAAGCGCGGCCCGTAGACGCAGATGAAGGCGTCCATCGCGCCCTTGTATTCGTCCAGTTCGTCCGGCACATAGTCCGGGAAATAGTCGGAAACCTTTTTGTTTCCGGAATAATTTTCAATCAGCGCCTCTCCCGTCAGACCGCCGTTACTGAAGCCGGCGAAGGCAATAAAGCCGGGATCCACACGGTACTCCGCTGCATGCGCACGCACATAGCGGATCGCACGCGCGGCGTCGGCCCCGACCTCATGCGCGTTCCAGGGATTGTGATTCGGACGGTTCATCAGAAGGAAGCACTGATAGCCGAGCGCGTTGAATTCCTTCGCGGACTGATAGCCCTCACAGACGCAGGCTTCCGCGTGATCGCCGCCCGGGCAGAGGACAATCGCGCCCTTTGGCGTGACCTCCTGCGGAACCAGCATTTCCACAAGATACGGCCTGAAATCCGGATTGTGATGATAGCGGTAATCCGTATTTTCGGTGTATTCCGTCTCCGTCGGGATCTTCCCTTCCGGCCACAGCTCAATGCAGCGCGGCGCGTCCGGCTTCCTTTCCACCGTCGCAAGAAGCGCCCTGAACTCCTCAATCAGCGCGGGGCGCTCATCATCGCTGCAGCTCTGAATTCTGTTACAGAGCTTCGTTAAAGCGACCACCTTCTCCTCCTCATAGCAGGGCGCCGACTCGAAGATTTCAACGGCCGGCATCTTCGCTGGCCCGAACTCCTTCCGGATATGCACCATCTTTTTCATCATCTCTTCCATTCGCTTGTTAAAATCTGAAGCCATCTTTCATCCTCCTTCCATATTCATCCGTCCCGGACAACAGTTTGGGGATTCCGCGCGCCGGTCCCCGGGATATAATGATATTCTACCACAAAGCGTTCCTTCCGGCCTATCTCATTTTATATCAAAACTATAACAAAAACCGACCGCCGTGTCATCCCGAGTCGAGGGATCCCATTCTAAAAAAAGTAAAATATTATACTGTAATTAGTCGAAAAAGCACTCCCTGCCTCGAAAAATATATGCTATATTGTCACTATAAACTATTTCCCGGAGGATCATGATGAGAAACGGAGCTTTGACCGAATACAACCACGCATTTATCGAGCAGCGCGCGGATCCCTACGTATACCGCCACGAAGACGGCTGCTATTATTTTACGGCAAGTGTTCCTCAGTATGATCGGATTGTGCTCAGAAAGGCCAAAACGCTCGAAGGGCTCAAAAAGGCCAGGGAGATCACCGTCTGGACCAGGCACGAAAAAGGCAATATGAGCAAGCATATCTGGGCGCCGGAGCTTCACAATATCGACGGAAAGTGGTATATTTACTTTGCGGGCTCCCGCGTCAACTCGATCTGGCGGCTTCGTCCCTATGTGCTCGAATGCACCGGCCCGGATCCGATGAAGGATCCCTTCGTGGAACGCGGGCAGATGAAATGTGCCGCGGACGATATCTACTCGTTCCGCGCCTTTTCCCTGGACGCCACAACCTTCGAGCATAAGGGCGAGCGCTACTTTATCTGGGCGGAAAAGGTCAGTGTCGGGATTCAGATTTCGAACCTTTACATTGCGAAAATGAAATCTCCCACCGAGCTTTCGACCGCGCAGGTGCTGCTGACGACGCCGGACTATGACTGGGAGCGCGTGGACATCTGGGTCAACGAGGGCCCATCGGTCATTAAGCATAACGGCAGAATCTTTGTCAGCTATTCCGCCTCCGCCACCGGCGAGGGCTACTGCATGGGCCTGCTGTCGATCGGCGAGGACGAGGATCTTCTGGATCCCCGCGCCTGGAAAAAGGAGCGTTATCCTGTCCTGAAATCCGACCCCGAGAAGGGCTTCTACGGACCGGGACACAACAGCT
This sequence comes from uncultured Lachnospiraceae bacterium, assembly GCA_946630765.1. The sequence goes on from CAMOZF010000001.1 coordinate 20,966, forward strand.
TCACGACGCTTCCCGACGGGACGCCGGTCTGCGTGTTCCACGCAAGAACCTACAAAGAAATCACCGGAGATCCGCTGAATGACCCGAACCGTCACACCTTCCTGATGAAGGTTGTCTGGGATGATCGGGGCTACCCGGTTTTCGATTACGAAAACATCATCCGCTGAATTCGATAAAAAGAAAGGCAGCATATGCACATTGTTTCCACACCGATTACCATTAACGGACACACCCTGAAGAACCGTCTGACCATGGCGCCGACTGTGAAATTCGGCTGGGGCGGACCGGACGGCCTGCTGTCGGACCGCCACGTCGCGCACTATAAAAAGCGCGCGGCGCACGGCGTCGGACTGCTGTGCGTCGAGGCGACCGCGGTCCGGAAGGACGGCCGCTTCACTGAAGACCACATCGGTCTTTACGACGATCTGCAGATTGAGAAGCACAAGCTGATCACCGCGGCCTGCAGGGAAAACCAGGTGGTTTCCCTGATCCAGCTGAACCACACCGGGAATGTGACGAATCCCGCGATCGGGGAAGCGATCGGGCCGTCCGCCGTCCCGACGCGCGCAGGCATTTCGAGGGAAATGACCCTGTCAGAGATCCACAGCATGCAGGAGGGCTTCATAAATGCCGCTGTACGCGCGAAAAAGGCCGGTTACGACGGTGTTCAGCTCCACGGCTGTCATGGATACCTGATCAACCAGTTCGTCTGCAAATCGACAAATTTACGCACAGACGCCTATGGCGGCTCCGATGAGAACCGGGCCCGTTTCGGCGCGGAAATCATCCGCGGCATCCGGCAGCTGTGCGGGGCGGATTTCCTGATCTCGATCCGTACGCCCGGCGCCGACCCGGATCTGGAATCCTGCGCGGCGGTCGCGGAAGAATACCTGAAGGCAGGCTGTGACTATCTGCAGGTTTCCTCCGGCATCGAGGCGCCGGATCCCGCACTTCTTCATCCGGGCGAGGACTGCCACATTGTCTGCGCGCTCGGCATCCGCTTCCACGAAATCTTCGGCGGCCGGGTGCCGGTATCCTGCGTGAACAGCCTCAGAAGCCCCGAGCAGGTTCATGCCCTTCTTGACAATCACCTTGTCGACACCGTCGATCTCGGGCGCGCGCTCCTTGCGGATCCCGCGATCGCCGAGGCGGTGCTTTACGGAAGCAACTATGTCCAGTGCTTCAACTGCAAGAGGTGCCAGTACGGCCCCTTCTCGGAAAGCCGCTGTCCGGCCAAAATCCGGCGGGACCGGATCGCTTCCGAAGCGAATTCATAAATACTTTTCCATATCTTTTGCTGCATGAAAGTGCAGCAGCTCCTTTCCTCCCTCCTTCGGTTGATTTTTCAGAAGTTTCTGGTTGACTTTTGAAATGAACCGAAGGAGTTTTTCTGTTACAATGACATTAAGCAAAATTAAGGAGGACTCAACGATGTTAAGAACTGTAGAAACCAGGTACGGCGCCATTTCCGGCGTTCCCTGCGGCGATCCCAGAGTGACCGTTTTCTGGGGCGTCCCCTATGCAAAACCGCCCGTCGGCGCGCTTCGTTTCTGTGCACCCCAGCCGCTGGAGCCGTGGGAAGGCACCTATCAGGCAGACAGAAAGCCCCCGATTGCCATGCAGCCGCAGCCGGGCGAGGACTGGACGGACTTTTACACGAAGGAGCTGAACCCGACCGGCTATGAATATACACTGAGCGAGGACTGCCTGTATCTCAACATCTGGTCCCCCGCAAAGTCAGTGGAGGAGAAGCTTCCGGTATTTTTCTACATTCACGGCGGCGGATTCACGGCAGGCTACCCCTTCGAAGTGGAATTCGACGGCGAGCGCGTCGCAAGAAATGACGTCATTTTCGTCACTGTCGGTTACCGTCTGAATGCCTTTGGCTTCTTCTCTCATCCGGAACTCCGGGACGAATGCCTCGGCAACCAGGGCCTTCTGGACCAGATCGCAGCCCTTCAGTGGGTTAAGGAAAATATTTCCGCCTTCGGCGGCGATCCCGAAAGAGTCACGATCTGCGGACAGTCCGCAGGCGGAATGAGCGTCGCAAGCATCCTCAATTCCCCGCTCAGTAAAGGCCTTGTCTCCGGCGGCATCATGATGTCCGGCGGCGGACTCCGTCCCCCGAAGGGCGGCGTCGGTCCCTGGCTCGATCTTGAGGACGCGGAAAGCTACGGTCTGCAGCTTCAGGAGGCTGTCGGCGCGAAGAATCTTGCCGAACTTCGGGAAGTCCCCGCGGCGGTCATCATGCGCACCGCGCTCGGCCGCTGGAAAGACGGAAAGAACGGTCCCTTACGCTGGCGCCCCGTGATCGACGGATATTTCTTCAAAGAAGAGCTGCGCGATTCGATCGTTTCCGGCCACAGCCTGGACGTTCCGATCATGATCGGCTGCTGCCGCGGCGAAAACCGCCCCAGAGGCGGCTTCTTCGGCGCACCGACGGATCTGGAAAGCTTCAAAAAGTCCGTCGCTGAGAATTACGGCGACAAGGCGGAGGAGCTTCTTTCGCTCTGCGATCTGAGCTCTGAGGAAGCCTTCCGTGATTTCTATTATAACGAAATCGGCCTTTCCATGGGCTACACCGGCGCCATGGCTTACGCGAGAAAGAATTCCCGGCTTGGAAGAAAGGCCTGGACCTTCGTATTTGACCACGATATTCCGGGCGACGACGCCGGTTCCTTCCACGGATCAGACATGTGGTTTGTTTTCGACTCTGTCGGCCACAGCTGGCGCCCCTTCACCGGCAAACATTATGATCTTGCGCGCCAGGTCAGCTCCTACTGGGCAAACTTCGTCAAGACCGGCGATCCAAACGGCTGCGACCGCATCGGCGACCCGCTGCCGGAATGGAAGCCCTTTGATGAGAAGGAAGAATTCACCATCTGCTTCCAGGACGCGCCCGGGAAATTCGACGAGGGCAATGAAGAACTGAAGCGTCTGACCCAGAAGTATTTCATCGAAGCATAAGCACATCAATCGACCGCGAAAAATGGACAGCGGTGCGGCGGCAGTTCTGAAGCTGCTTCACCATCCCGCACCTGCTGATCCATTCTTTGCGGTATTTTGAAAGGATTCCACCATGTTAAGAAAAGTACAACTTCCGAACGGCCTCATCGAAGGCGTTCCCGGAGGCGACCCGAGAATTACGGTCTTTAAGGGGGTGCCCTACGCAAAGCCCCCCGTCGGCAGTCTTCGCTGGCGCTCTCCGCAGGAATATGACGAATGCTGGGAAGGCGTCCGTAGGATGGACAAGTTCCCGCCGATGTGCGTACAGGTGCTTCCGGGCTCCGATCCCGAAGAATTCTGGACCCGCGAGCTGAATCCCACGGCCACGGAATATGTAATGAGCGAGGACTGCCTGTACCTGAACGTCTGGACCCC
>CAMOZF010000002.1 GCA_946630765.1 uncultured Lachnospiraceae bacterium
TCGCCTGACGGCGACAGCTTCCCCTCAAGGGGAAGCCATGTACCGGAATTTTAGCAGAGCCTTCCTTTTGAGGGGTAATCCTCCCCTGGTGGGGAGGTGGCAGCCGCAGGCTGTCAGAGGGGCTATGAGGTGTTGCAAAAGGAGAAATTATGGCAGACAAAAAGAAAGTCGAAGCGATCACGTCCCGTGACGTGGATTTTGCGCAGTGGTATACGGATATCGTGAAAAAGGCCGAGCTGATGGACTATTCCTCCATCAAGGGCTTTATGGTCATCAAGCCCGCCGGCTACGCGATCTGGGAAAATATCCAGAAGGAAATGGACCGGAGATTCAAGGAAACCGGCGTTGAAAATGTATATATGCCGATGCTGATTCCGGAGAGCCTTCTTCAGAAGGAAAAGGATCACGTGGAGGGCTTCGCGCCGGAAGTCGCGTGGGTGACCTACGGCGGCGGCGAGGAGCTGCAGGAGCGGCTCTGTGTGCGCCCGACCTCCGAGACGCTGTTCTGCGATTTCTATGCGAAGGATGTGCATTCCTACCGGGATCTGCCGCGGCTTTACAACCAGTGGTGCTCGGTTGTCCGCTGGGAGAAGGAAACCCGTCCCTTCCTGCGCTCGAGAGAATTCCTCTGGCAGGAGGGCCATACCGTGCACGCGACGGCCGAGGAAGCAGAGGAGCGGACGATTCAGATGCTGAATCTTTACGCGGATTTCTGTGAAGAGGTGCTCGCGATTCCCGTCGTCAAGGGCCAGAAGACCGAGAAGGAAAAATTTGCCGGCGCGGTTTCCACCTATACCATCGAAGCGCTCATGCATGACGGCAAGGCGCTGCAGTCCGGAACCTCGCACAATTTCGGCGACGGCTTCGCAAGGGCCTTCGGCATGCAGTTCACGGACAAGGACAACCAGCTGAAATATATGCACCAGACCTCCTGGGGCACGACAACACGTCTCATCGGCGCGCTGATCATGGTGCACGGCGACGACAACGGCCTGGTGCTTCCGCCGCGCGTTGCGCCGACGCAGGTGATGATCATTCCTGTTGCCGCGCACAAGCCGGGCGTCATGGAGAAGGCGCAGGAGATCCGCGCACGGCTTTCGAAGTGCGTTTCTGTGAAGCTTGACGATACCGACAAGTCTCCGGGCTACAAGTTCGCGGAGTGCGAGATGCGCGGCATCCCGATCCGTGTCGAGATCGGTCCGAGAGATATTGAGAACAATGTCGCGGTGCTTGTCCGCCGTGATACCGGCGAGAAGATCGAAACCTCGCTGGACGATATCGAGGAGAATGTAACGAAGCTCCTTGACACCATCCAGCATGAAATGCTGGAGCGTGCGCGTGCCCACAGAGACGCCCACACCTACACGGCGACGAATTACGAGGAATTCAAGGAAACTATTGAAACAAAGCCCGGCTTTGTCAAGGCGATGTGGTGCGGCGAACGCGCCTGCGAGGATAAGATCAAGGAAGATCTTGCCGCGACGAGTCGCTGCATGCCCTTCGAGCAGGAGCAGATCTCTGATGTCTGTGTCTGCTGCGGTAAGCCGGCGAAGAAGATGGTCTACTGGGGAAGAGCGTATTAATCCCTGACAGGAGAAAACCATGAGATGCCATAAATGCGGCGCTTATATCCGGGACGATTCCGTATTCTGCAATTACTGCGGCGAAAAGGTGATCGTCCGGGTTCCGAAAAAAGAGAATAATACCGAGCAGGAGCATGCCGTGCGTCCCCGGGACGAGGATTTTGAACAGCCGGAGTCCCAGAAAAAGGAAGAGGAGACCGAGCGCACCGTACCGCAGAAACAGCTTCCCTGGGTCATTGCGATGATTATTCTGGCAGGGGCGATTTTTGCTGTGCTGTCGATCCTTCTGTACCAGGGCTTCAAGAAAAATCAGCGGACGGTCGTTGCCGCGCAGTCTTCGTCGGCGTCGGAATCGCCGGCCGTGATGACGGAGCCGCAGAGCTCGGAAAGTGAAACCGCGGCCGGGACGCCCGAAGAGAGCACCGAGGCCCCGGCTTCGGAGACGCCTGCCCCGGAGGAGAGCGCAGCGAGCGAGGAAACTCCAGCTGCCCCTGAGGAAACGCCCGCGGAAACCCCGGCGCCTTCCTCAGAAGAAACGGCGGCGCCCGTGGCAGCGGGCATGGAGGTGGAGTACGGCGGGATCATTTACGAGCTGTACGAAGACCATGCGGTCCTGAAGAAATGCTACAGCGAGGACGCGAACGTCGAGCTCCCGAACAATATCAACGGCGTGCCGCTGACGGCGATCGGCGAGGCGGCCTTCGCGGACTGCAACCACCTTCAGAAGGTGGATATTCCCGAAGGCGTGAAGGACCTCGGCCCCTATGCCTTCACCTGGTGCAAGAATCTTCAGCAGGTGGTTTTCCCGGATTCTCTTGAGACCTTCGGCGACCACTGCCTCGATGGTGCAGGCGCGATCACCTTCATCGCACATGAGGGCACGATCGGCTACCAGACGGCAGTCAACAACAATTTCCCCTATATCATCGGCGACAGCATTCAGTAAGGGAGGAATCAGGATGCCGGTCAGAATCAGCCTCCCAGAGCAGGTTCAATATTTAATAGAAACACTGGAAGCCCACGGTCATGAAGCCTATGCCGTGGGCGGCTGTGTCAGAGACTCGATTCTCGGGCGCGAACCCAAGGACTGGGATATTACGACAGACGCCGCCCCCCGAGAGGTCAAGACGATTTTCCCGCGCTGCATCGACACCGGAATTCAGCACGGGACGGTCACGGTCATGCTGCAGAAAACCGGCTACGAGGTGACGACCTACCGGATCGACGGCAGCTATTCGGACGGCAGACATCCGGACAGCGTGGCCTTCACATCGAAGCTTTCCGAGGATCTTCGGCGGCGCGATTTCACGATCAACGCGATGGCCTACAGTGAAAGCGCGGGCCTTGTGGATCTGTTCTCGGGACTGTCGGATCTGGAGCAGGGGATCGTGCGCGCGGTCGGGGTTCCGAAAGAGCGCTTCACGGAGGATGCGCTTCGGATTCTTCGGATGGTGCGCTTCTCTTCGCAGCTCGGGTTTGAGATCGACCAGGAAACGCTTCAGGCGGCCGCGGACTGCGCGGCCATGCTTCCGTGCGTTTCGAAGGAGCGGGTGCGCGAGGAATTCATGAAAACGCTTCTTTCCGATCACCCCGAAAAGCTTCTGCTTCTGCAGAAGATCGGCGCAATGGAATACATTTTTCCGGAGCTCTCGCGGAAGCTTTCAGAAGCTTCGGCGGATCCGTCTTCTGTACTTCCAGAAAATCTTCCCGAATTCCCGAAGGATGCCGCGATGCGGCTCTCGGCGCTTTTTTACAGGATCGGCGAAGGAAAAAGCGCGGAAGAAAACGTCCGCCTGTCGGAACAGGTGCTGCGATCGCTCCGCTTCGACAACGATACGATCAGAAGCTGCGGCGTGCTGCTTCGCTTCTCGAGCGTTTCGCTCAGTCCGGAGCCGCGAGAACTTCGGCAGCTCCTTTCGGAGAGCGGGAAGAAGGATTTTCCGATGATCCTGGCGTTTCGGCGGCTGATTCAGCCGGGGGACGGGGAAAAGACGCTTTTCGATCAGGTGGAGGAAAGCTTCCTTGGCATTGTGGAACGCGGGGAGTGCACGTCGATTTCGGAGCTCCAGGTGAACGGCAAGGACCTTCAGGGCCTCGGAATCCGGCCCGGAAAGGCGCTCGGCGCGTGCCTGAACGAACTTCTCCGGCGGGTTCTTCAGGAGCCTTCCCTGAATACAAAGGAACAGCTTCTTGCGCTCGCGGAGGGCCTTCTTCCGAGGACATAAAATTTTCACTTGCAATGTGTGAAAAAAAGTGATACGATACCAGTGCATTACCAATGAAGGAGGGAATGAATTCATGGCATACAAAATTTCTGACGCGTGCATTATGTGTGGAAGCTGCGCAGCACAGTGCCCGGTAAGTGCTATTTCTGAAGGCGACGGACAGTATGTGATCGATGCGGACAACTGCATTTCCTGCGGATCCTGCGAAGCACAGTGCCCGGTAGGCGCTATTTCTGAAGAGTAATCAGAAGGCTGAAAGAGGCTGATGCGAATGAACGGCTATCGTTCGCATCAGCTTTTTCTTTTTATGGAGCCAGATATGAGAAAAATTACCGTACTTTATAATCCGCAGGCCGCGAAGGGCCGCGGACTGGAACACGCGAAAAAACTGGAAAAGTTTACGGAGGCGGAAATCGCCTATGAGGATATCACGAAGATTCCGGACCTTGCCGCGTATCTGAATACCGCGCCCGAGGACCGGGACATCGTGCTGACGGGGGGCGACGGAACGCTGAATTTCGCGGCAAACGCCCTGTATCGGAAGCCGGTCTCGCGGACGCTCTATTACTATCCCGCCGGCACCGGAAATGACTTTATCAACGACCTCGGGAAGAAAAAGGACGCGGGGCTGTTCCCGCTGAACGAATATTTCCGCAATCTTCCGAAGGTGAAGCTGGACGACGAGGAGCGCTACTTCATCAACGCCTATGCCTACGGACTCGACGGCTACTGCTGCGAGGAATCCGACCGGCTGAAGGCGCTCGGAAAAGAGAAGGCCTACACCGTGATCGCGGCGGAGGGCGTTTTGTACAAGTACAGACCCCGCGGCGCGACGATCACGGTTGACGGAGAGAGCCGCCATTACAAGAAGGTCTGGATGGCTCCGGTCATGTTCGGCCGGTATTTCGGCGGCGGCGTTCTGATGGCGCCCTCCCAGGACCGGAAGAATCCGGAGCACACGGTGACCTCCGTCGTCGTCCACGATATTTCCAGGATCGGCGCGCTTCTCCTGTTTCTGCGGATCACCTCGGGAAAGGGGGAACGCTATCCGAAATACCTGGATTACCGGGTCGGAAAGCACGTGATTGTCGAATACGACGAGCCGACGCCTGCGCAGATTGACGGCGAAACCAGACTTGGCGTAAGGCGCGCGGAGGTCTTTTCGGACGGGTATTCCGGGTGAACGGGAGGCGCCGGAAAACGCGCGCAAAAAGGCCCGGAAAGCCCGAAAATACTTGACAAAACGGTCACTTTCTGCTAAAACTATGTCCGGGAACTTATCTATACTCACGGTTCCTGTATTCTATAGGAGGATTATCATGAATAAGAAAGAATTAGTGGCAGCAATTGCTGAAAAGGCAGAAATCTCCAAGAAGGATGCGGAAAAGGCTCTTGACGCTTTTGTGGCTTCCGTAACTGCAGAGTTAAAGGAAGGCAACAAGGTTCAGCTGGTTGGCTTCGGTACTTTTGAAGTTTCTGAAAGAGAAGCAAGAGAAGGCCGCAACCCGAGAACCGGCGAAACCATCAAGATCGAAGCTGTAAAGGCTCCGAAGTTCAAAGCCGGCAGCGCATTAAAGGATGCCCTGAACTAATCTTTTGAAAGATGCGTCTCGATAAATTTTTGAAAGTTTCGCGGCTGATCAAACGCCGCACCGTGGCCAATGAAGCCTGTGATGCAGGGCGGGTGTCCGTAAACGGCAAGGCTGCCAGGGCCTCTTACGATGTGAAGGTCGGTGATATCATCGAGATTACCTTCGGCACGAAGAGCCTGAAAGCCGAGGTGCTGGATCTTACGGAAACCGTGAGAAAAGAAGAGGCAAAGGAATTGGTCAGGTACTTGTGAGAAAAAGCTCTGCTCCGCCCTTATGGGGGATCGGCAGAGCTTTTTTCAAAAAGAAAAGAGAGATTATGGCGAGAACAGTTCTAAGGAAAAGAAAAGCCAACAAACGGGCGGTGATCCTGATCGTGATTGCGGTTCTTATTATCGCTGCGATCTTCATCATTCAGGGCGTGCGCCTGCGAAGACAGAACCGGATTCTCGAAAAACAGAAAGAAGCCCTCGAGGAGAGCCTGATCAGCGAAGAAGAGCTTCGGGCTTTTCTCGAAGAAAATAAAGACAAGGATCTGACGCGGGACGAACTGATCGAGCTTGCGCGGCAGCGGTTCGGTCTGGTATTTCCCGATGAAATACTGTTTCTTCCCGAAGACTAGAAGGTTGAAAGGACGCGGGCGAGCCTGCGTCCTTTTCTCCGTTATAAAATGATGACGATGACTGTAAAGGATATTATCCGGCAAAGCGCGAAAGAACATGGATTTCTGCGCCCCGGCAGCCGGGTCCTTGTGGGACTCAGCGGTGGGGCGGATTCTCTGTGCCTTCTTCTGAATCTTCTCGAGCTTCAGAAGGAGTTTGAGCTGGAAATCACGGCCGTTCACGTGCATCATATGATCCGCGGAGAGGAAGCGGATGCGGACGCGGCATTCTGTGAGAAATTCTGCGGCGAGCGGGGAATTCCCTTCATCCTCCGGCATGTGAATGTCAGGGCCGAGAGAAGTACCGGGGAGTCTCTGGAGGAGGCCGCGAGAAATCTGCGCTACCGGATCCTTTTTGAGGAGGCGGAGCGCATCGGCGCCGAAAGGATCGCGCTTGCGCACCACGCAAATGACAATGCCGAGACGATTCTTTTCCACCTGATCCGCGGCAGCGGACTGCGGGGACTTTCGGGAATTCCGCAGGAGCGGGACCGGATTATCCGCCCGCTTCTCTACGTCGGGAAGGAGGAGATCCTTTTGGATCTTCGCGCGCGGGGGATTTCCTACCGCGAGGATTCCAGCAACGACTCGGATGATGCTTCAAGGAATATGCTCCGGCACTACGCGATTCCGGTGCTCCGCTCCGTCCGGCACGACGCGGTCTCGAAGATTTCCGAGACCGGGCAGTATCTGTCGGAGGTGGACCGCTACCTTTCCGAGGAGGCAAGAGAAGCGCTCCTGTCACAGCCTTCGGCGGACGGGGGAATCAGCGCGGAGCTCCTTCTATCCGCGAAGGAAGTGATGCGGGAGTATCTTGTCAGCGTCTATCTCAGGGACCGGGGATTTTCCCTGAAGGATATCGGACGCGTGCATCTTCGGGAGGCCGCGCTTCTTTCCTCAAGGGAGGTCGGCAAGAAGCTGGATCTTCCCGGCGGACTCGAAGCGATCCGAACCTACCACAGCATTATTTTCCGAAAAAAAGATCAGCCTGTTGAAAAAGAAAGCATGCTTCCGGAAGGAACGCTGAAAATCCGGGTTTTTACGCCGGAAGATCCGATGAATTTTCCGGAAAAAGAGTGTACGAAATGGCTGGATTATGATAAAATAAAAGAGCTTCCGGTCCTGAGAACCAGGAAGCGCGGCGACCGGATTTCGATCCGGGAAGACGCCCGAAAGAAACTGAAGGACTGGATGATTGATGAGAAAATTCCGAGGGAAGAACGGGACCGCGTGCCGCTTGCTGCGTGCGGGCCGGAAATCCTCTGGGTCATCGGATACCGGATCGGCGCGGCCTACAGGGTGACGGAGCAGACCGTCCGGGTAATGGAACTTGAGTACGTCAAGAAGGAGGATAATGAGTATGAAGGATAAAATCAGCGTCATGATTCCCGAAGAGAAAGTGATGAAAAGAATTGCCGAGATCGGCGCAGAGATCAGCCGGGATTTCGAAGGAGAGCGCGTTCATCTGATCTGTATACTGAAGGGCAGCATTTTCTTCACCTGCGAGCTCGCGAAGACGATCACGGTTCCGGTTACGATGGACTTTATGCGTGTCGCTTCCTACGGCGACGGCACCAAGTCGAGCGGCATTGTCCGGCTCAGCAAGGATCTCGACGATTCGATCGAGGGCAAAAACGTCATCGTCGTCGAGGACATCATCGATACCGGAAGAACGCTCAGCTACCTGATGGAGCTTCTGAAGCAGCGGAAGCCGAAAAGCATTAAGCTCTGCACGCTTCTGTCGAAACCGGCGCGCCGCGTGACGGAGATTGAGGCGGATTATACCGGCTTTGTCATCGAAGACCGCTTTGTCGTCGGCTTCGGACTGGACTATGCCGAGAAATACAGGAATTTGACCTATATCGGAGTGATCGAAGAGTTAGGAGACGAGAGTGAATAAAGAACAGGGCAGAAGACGGACCGGATTTCTCGTATATTTTTTGTTCCTGATCGTACTGGTCGGGGGCGCTTTTCTGATGCAGAATTATTTCAGCCGGACGAAGGAAGTGAGCTACAGCGAGTACCGCGAGGCGCTTGCTTCCAAGGAGATCAAGGAGGTCGAGATCCGTCAGAACAACCAGGTCCCGACGGGCCAGGTTGTCTTCCGAAAAGACCTCGAGACGGTCTACAGCGTGAATGTTCCGGACGTCGTGGAGGAGAAGGAGCGGATCCTTGATGCGGGGTATGAGCTGCGCATCGACAATGTACCCGGCGACCAGATCTTCCTTTCGACGATCGTACCGGCGCTGATCATGACGGTCGGCTGCTTCTTTATCTTTATGATGATGTCCAGCCGGATGAGCGTCGCAAACGGCGGCTCCGGCAACCCGATGAGCAGCTTCACGAAAAACCGGGCAAGGATGACGGATTCCAATGAAAATGCGATCACCTTCCGGGAGGTCGCGGGCCTTGTGGAAGAGAAGGAAGAGCTTTTCGAGGTCGTGGACTTCCTGAAGGATCCGGAAAAATACACCAGGCTCGGGGCGAGAATCCCGAAGGGCGTGCTCCTTGTCGGCCCTCCCGGAACCGGTAAGACGCTTCTTGCGAAGGCCGTCGCCGGCGAGGCAGGCGTGCCCTTCTTTACGATCTCGGGATCGGATTTTGTGGAAATGTTCGTCGGCGTCGGCGCATCCCGTGTCCGCGACCTTTTCAATGACGCGAAGAAAAATTCGCCCTGTATCATTTTTATCGACGAGATCGACGCCGTGGCGAGAATCAGAGGCTCGGGTCTCGGCGGCGGACATGACGAGCGGGAGCAGACGCTGAACCAGCTTCTTGTCGAGATGGACGGCTTCTCCGTCAACGAAGGCATCATCGTGATGGCGGCCACGAACCGCGCGGATATTTTGGATCCGGCGATCCTGCGTCCGGGACGATTTGACCGGAAGGTTGCGGTCGGCCGGCCCGACGTCAAGGGCCGCGAGGAGATCCTGCAGGTTCATGCGAAGAATAAAATGCTCGGGGATGATGTGGATCTTCACCGTGTCGCGCAGACGACGGCCGGATTCGCGGGTGCGGATCTGGAGAATCTGATGAATGAAGCCGCGATCGGCGCGGCGAAGAAAAACCAGCGCTTCATCACGCAGGCGGATATCAATGCGGCCTTTGTTAAGGTCGGAATCGGCGCCGAGAAGCATTCGAAGGTCATTTCGGATAAGGAGAAGCGGATCACGGCCTACCATGAGATGGGCCATGCGATCCTTTTCGAGGCGCTGCCGGATGTCGGCCCCGTGCATACGATTTCGATCATCCCGACCGGCATGGGCGCAGCAGGTTACACGATGCCGCTTCCGGAAAACGACGAAATGTTCAATACAAAGTCCAAGATGTTGGAGACCATCATGGTCAGCATGGGCGGACGGCTTGCAGAGGAGATCGAGTTCGGAGAGATTACCACCGGCGCCTCGCAGGATATCCGGCAGGCGACCGAGGTCGCGCGCGACATGGTGATGAAGTACGGCATGTCCGAGCGGATCGGCTTCATCAATTACGAACAGCAGCAGGACGCCGTCTTCATGGGACGGGACCTCGGACATATGAAAACCTACGGTGCGGACGTCTATAATGAGATCGAAGCCGAGGTGAAAAAGATTATCAGCGATTGTTATGAGAAGGCAAGAGAGATCCTGCTGTCGAAGCGGGATGTGCTGACGCTCGGCGCTGAGCGGCTCATTGAGACCGAAAAAATGACGAAAGAAGAGTTTGAAGCAATCTATTATGGCGAGTCCAAGTAAATCCGGACAACCGAAAAATCCACCGATCAACCGTGAGGCGCTTTTTGCGGACGAGACGGTTTTCTACCGTTTTCCGGCGGATTACCCGCCGGGGACGGAGGTTACCTTCCGTTTCAGAACCGCAAAGGATAATGTAAAAACCGTACTGCTTTTCGGCAGAACCATCCGGCTTCCGATGCACAAGGCCTTCAGTAAAGGCGCCTTTGACTATTTTGAAGTGCAGTATACCGCGGAGGAGCGGCGCTTTTCCTATGCCTTTGTCGCGATCAACGGCGAGGAGCGCTGTTTTTACAATAAGCTTGGCTCGACGATGGAAGAATATGTGACGGACGACTACATGTTTGAGTTCGATCCGAACTTCCACATTCCGTCCTGGGCGCCGGGTTCTGTCATGTATCAGATCTTTCCGGACCGCTTCCGGAAGGGCTGCGAAAAAAGCAGTGTCCGTACCGACGAATACCGCTACATGGGCGCGCCCGTGGAGGGCGTGAAGGACTGGAAAAGCGGGATCCGCGATCTGGATGTCCGCCGTTTCTACGGCGGAGACCTTGTCGGCGTCCGGGAGAAGCTGCCGTACCTGAAGCAGCTCGGGGTGGAGGTCCTATACCTGAACCCGATCTTCCTTTCGCCCAGCAACCACCGTTATGACGCGCAGGATTATGATTATATCGACCCGCATCTCACGGGCTGCGCCTGCGGAGAAGAGGGCGACGGCTGTGAAAACGGACGGTATTCCGAGCATTACCTGGCCGTATCGACGGACCTGGAGATTCTCGAGAGGAGCAATGCCTGGTTTGCCGATTTTGTGCGGGAAATCCACAGTCTCGGGATGAAAATCATTCTGGACGGGGTCTTCAACCACTGCGGCTCCTTCCACAAATGGATGGACAGCGAGCGGATCTACGAAAACCGTGCGGGCTACGAGCCCGGCGCGTATATCGCGGAGGACAGTCCCTATCACAATTATTTCTATTTCACGCCGGAGGGAAAATGGCCCTACAACAACGAGTACCTCGGGTGGTGGAACAATAAAACCCTGCCGAAGCTGAACTACGAGAGCTCGGACGAGGTGAAAAAGGAAATTCTGCGCATTGCCGCAAAATGGGTCAGCCCGCCGTACTGCTGTGACGGCTGGCGGCTGGATGTGGCGGCGGATATCGGTTCCTCCGAGCGCTACAATCATGAATTCTGGCGGGAATTCCGGAAGGTTGTGCGCGCCGCGAATCCGGAGGCCATTCTCCTTGCGGAGCACTACGGAAATCCCCGCGACTGGCTCATGGGCGACCAGTGGGACACGGTCATGAACTATGACGCTTTCATGGACCCGGTCAGCTATTTCCTGACCGGCATGGAGAAGCATTCCGACCGCTACGACCCGGTGCTTTACGCGAACGGCGGCGAGTTTTTCTACATGATGCGCGAGAAAATGAGCCGTCTGCCGGGACAGTCCCTGTACGCGGCGATGAACGAGCTCTCGAATCACGACCATTCACGCTTCCTGACGCGCACCAATCACCGGACCGGGCGCCTTCAGAGTGTCGGCAGCCGCGCCGCGGAGGAGGGCATTTCCTATGCGACCTTCCGCGCCGGCGTTGTCATGCAGTTTACGCTGCCCGGCGCGCCGACCATTTACTACGGCGACGAAACCGGCCTCTGCGGTTGGACGGACCCCGACAGCCGCCGGCCCTTCCCCTGGGGCGAGGAAAAATGGGACATTATCACCTTCCACCGCGACATGATAAGGATTCACAAGGAGCTCAGCTTCATCCGGAACGGTTCCTACCGGGCGCTCGGGGAAGACTACGGCTTTGCGGCCTACGGCAGATTTGACGAAAACGGCTCCGCGGCGATTCTGATCAATCACTCCGATCATCCGCGCGCGGTTTCGCTCCCGGTAATGAGCATTGAGATGCCGGAGGAGGGAAGCGTCTACCGGATTATGGAAACGAATGACGTCGGCTACAATATCGGGACGGTGCGAAGAGAGATCCGCGGCGGAAAGCTGGAGCTCCTGCTGCCGGCCTGGTCGGCGTCGGTCTACAGTACAAAAAGGCTCTGATCCACCTGCGGTCCGGGCCTGGAAAAGGATGATATGAAAGCACTGATTTTATCCTGTAATACCGGCGGCGGACACAATGCCGCAGGCGCGGCCGTCAAGGAGGCTTTTGAGCTTCAGGGCCATCGCTGCGACGTCGTGGACACGATTGCACTGACCAATCAGAAAATGTCCGATATCGTATCCGACGCGTATCTGAATATGGTCAACCGGATGCCGGAGGCCTTCGGCATGGCCTACAATCTCTGGGGCAATATGTCCAGCGAACGGAGAAAGTCGCCGCTCTACTATATCCGGAAGATCGACAGCAAGAATATTCTGCGTCAGGTCGAAAGGGAGCGCTATGACGCGGTGATCGCGACGCACATTATCGCGGCGGAATCCCTGACCGTCCTTAAAAAAGACGGCTTCCTTCAGACAACGCCCTGTATCTACATCAACACCGACTATACCTGTGTGCCCTTCGAGGAGGATATCAACTGCGACCGGATCATTATTCCGCACGAGGATCTGATGGAGGAGTTCCTGGATCACGGGATGCAGAGGGAAAAGCTGCTGCCTCTCGGAATACCGGTCAAAAAGATCTTTTCCTCGCCAAAGGCGCAGCAGAGCGCAAGAGAAGAGCTGGGCATTCCGACGGGGCTTCCGATGGTGCTTCTGATGGGCGGATCGATGGGCTTCGGCAAGCTTCCGAAATATACCGACGCGCTGAAAAAGGCCTTCGACCATCCCTTCCTTCTGTACATCATCTGCGGAAACAATGAGGAAATGAGAAATTCGCTGGACAAGCGCTACAAAGAAGACCCGAACATCGTCACGGTCGGCTTCACGGACCGCGTCGCAGACTATATGGCGGCCTGCGATGTGCTGATGAGTAAGCCGGGCGGCCTCAGCTCCACCGAGGCGCTGGTTTCCTGCACGGCGCTTGTGCATACGCCCCCGATTCCGGGCTGCGAAACGGCCAATGCGGAATTTTTCAACGAGCACGGCATCTCCTTCGCAGTCGACGGACCGGAGGAAGCGGCGGAGAAAGCGAAGCTTCTTTGCGACGACCCGGCGGCCCGGGAACGCATGAAAAAGGCGCAGGAAGAAAACCGGCACGCGGACTGTGCGTCGGATATCGTGCTCCTTTGTGAAAATCTTCTGCGGGAAATGCGAAATTAACGGAAAAGCACCTGTGTTTTCCGATGAATATAGAGAACTTACAACCTGAGGAGGCTAAAGAAAAACATCATGGTACTGCAGATTTTATTGATCGTGGCATTCTTCGCGGTCATGGTAGGGGTCGGCGTTTACTGCAGAAGACACTCTACCGACGTCAATGGATTTGTTCTCGGCGGACGCTCCGTCGGCCCCTGGCTGACGGCCTTCGCATTCGGAACCTCGTATTTCTCGGCGGTTATTTTTGTCGGCTATGCCGGACAGTTCGGCTGGAACTTCGGACTGGCGTCCACCTGGATCGGACTCGGCAATGCATTTATCGGATCGCTTCTTGCCTGGGTCGTTCTCGGAAGACGGACGCGCGTCATGACCCAGTATCTGGACAGCCGTACCATGCCGGATTTTTTCGACCGCAGATTCGGTTCCAAAAATCTCCGGATTGTCGCATCGATGATCGTTTTCATCTTCCTGATTCCCTATACGGCGTCCCTCTATAACGGACTTTCCAGCCTGTTCAACATGGCTTTCTCGCTGCCCTACTGGGCCGTCATCGTCATTATGGCAACCCTGACGGCACTCTATGTCATCTTCGGCGGCTATATGGCGACCGCAATCAATGATTTTATTCAGGGCATCATCATGCTCTTCGGCATCGTGGCCGTGATCGCGGCGGTCCTGATGAATAACGGCGGCTTCATGGAATCCATGAACCGGCTGTCCCTGATCGATACCGGCACTGCCTTAAACGGCGGCTACACGGCTTTTCTCGGGCCGGATCCTTTAGCGCTTCTTTTCGTTGTAATTCTGACTTCTCTTGGCACCTGGGGCCTTCCGCAGATGGTCGGCAAGTTCTATGCGATCAAGTCGGAGGACGCGGTGAAGAAGGGCACGATCATTTCCACCTTCTTCGCGGTCATCGTCGCCGGCGGTTGTTACTTCCTGGGCGGCTTCGGACGCCTCTACGCCGATCAGGTCGTGAATGAGACCGGAAAGGTCAATTTCGACGCTATCGTTCCGACCATGCTCTCGAACCTGCATCCGGTGATCATCGCGATCGTCATTGTGCTGGTGCTGTCGGCCTCCATGTCCACCCTGTCGTCACTGGTTCTGACATCCAGCTCGACGCTGACGCTGGACGTGATCATCTCCGCGGCGAAAAAGGATGTCGGAGAGAAGAAGCAGGTCCTGATCATGCGGATCTTCATCGTCTTTTTCATCATTGTTTCCGCGGTGATCGCGATCATCAAGGACACCTACGGCTTCACCTTCATCGCGCAGATGATGGGCGTTTCGTGGGGCGCGCTTGCAGGCGCATTTCTGGCGCCGTTCCTGTACGGTCTGTACTGGAAGCGCACGACGAAGGCCGGTGTTGTGGCGAGCTTCATTACCGGCGTGGGCATTGAACTTGTCCAGCTGTACATTTCGCTCTCCGGCAATAATTTCGGTGCGCCCGTACTGAAATACATCTTCACCTCGTCCGTCCGTTCCGGCGCGATCGCCATGCTGGTAGGCTTCATCGTGGTTCCTCTCGTGAGTCTTGTCACGAAGGCGCCTGATAAGAAACACGTGGACGAGATCTTCGCAAACTATGAAGATAAAGTCACGGTCAGCCGCAAGGAGAACCTTGGCGAATAATCATGAATTTCACCCAAAAAGAGGAGGGCCGCTCAGCCCTCCTCTTTGATCTTCCGGATGGTGTCCAGAAGCACCTGCTCCCGGAGCTTTGTGAGATACGGGGAAAACTCGACGTTTTCCCAGCCGTAGCGCTTCTGCAGATTGTATTCCAGCGGGAGCCAGGTCGAAATGTCTGACTCATTGTGCTGGATCAGCGCCTCGAGTTTGTCAAGTGCCTTGTAAACGCGCGATTCGGGCGTTTTAAGGGCTTTCATTTCCGAAAGGAGATTTTCCCACGGAAGACGCACGGAAGCCGGGAAAGCGGCAATCCACGCGTTTAGAAGGCTGTCCTCGTTGTCGTCGTCACCCTTGGTCTTCTCGAAGGTCGGAATATCGCCGGTAAAGATCTCGCCGAGGTCGTGGATCAGACACATGCGGATGATGCGCTCCGTGGAAAGCGCGGGAAATTCTTTCCGGAGCTCCTCCGAAAGGAGCATTGCCATCAGCGCGAGGCGCCAGCTGTGCTCCGCGACCGATTCGCGGCGGCCGGAGCTGGTATCGCAGTGCCGGGTCTGGCATTTCAGCTTTTCCGCGGTGTGAAGGATTTCAAGAAGGCGCGGAACGGAGAGCGCGTCCGGATCCTCAGGAGTTTCTTCTGAAGCGCCGGCGCCTCTTACGGGAAGCTCCATGACGAAATCGTCCATCACATAGCCCTCGCCGATGTCATTGACCTCCGAACGCACGACCGAGAAGCCGAGCCTGTGATAGACCTCGACGGACTCGTTGTATTTGTTGACGTTCAGACTGATGCAGCGAAGACCGAGGGCAGCGGCCTCATCCAGAAGATACGAAATGATCTTCCGGCCGTAACCGTGCTGTCTGCGGTCCGCTTTCAGATAGAACTTACTGAGATACAGCTCGTCCTTTCTGGGGTACCAGCCGAAAAAGCCGGCGTCCTGCGGAAGAAGGATGTCTTCTCCGGAAGAGGATCCTTCGTCCCTTACGATCATATAGCGGTAGCCGCTCTCAATCTGCCCGTAGATCGCCGGAACCGACTGGAACTGTTCGATCATGTAGTCATTCTGCACAGGCCCGAGAAGCGGGTCATAATACTCCTTGACAATGGCGGACGCGAGCGCGGAAAGCTCTGAAACGAGCAGATCATCCGTTCCGTCAACCTTGATAAACTGAAGCTTCGAATCAGACATGTGACCTCCGTCGCGGCGGGCCTTTTACTGCTCGCCCTGTGAGAGAATAAAGTTGATGAATTCGCGGGTGCGTTCCTGCTTCGGATTCTCGAAAAACTCCTTCGAGGGGCCTTCTTCGACCACGACGCCGCCTTCCATGAAGATGACCTTCGAGGAGACATTTCGCGCGAATTCCATCTCGTGTGTCACGACCAGCATGGTCATGCCTTCACGGGCAAGCTGGCGCATGACGGACAGAACCTCGCCGATCAGCTCCGGGTCGAGCGCGGAGGTCGGCTCGTCAAAATAGATGATGTCGGGACTCGTGGCAAGGGCTCTTGCGATTGCGACACGCTGCTGCTGGCCGCCCGAAAGCTCTTCCGGGTAGCTGTTGATCTTCTCGGCCATACCGACATGGGTCAGTGCCTTCATGGCGATTTCGCGCGCCTCCGGCTTCTTCATCTTCCGGGCGGAGGTGAGGCCGAGCATGACATTCTGAAGGACGGTTTTATTCAGAAACAGGTTGTAGTTCTGGAAAACAAAGGCGGTTTTCTTACGAACCTCCGCGATTTCCTTCTTGCTGATGCCGTGCAGGGAATAGGTCTTTCCGTCAAAGCTGAGCTCGCCTTCGTCCGCGGTTTCCAGAAAATTCAGGCAGCGGAGCATGGTCGTCTTGCCGGAGCCGGACGGCCCGAGGATCGCGACCACGTCGCCCTTTTCCACGGTCAGATCGATGCCCTTTAAGATTTCATTTCCTTCAAAGCCTTTTTTCAGGCCCTTCACTTCAAGAATCATGCTTTTTTCCCTCCGTAAACGCCCAGCTTCTTTTCACCCCAGCGCTGCAGCCAGGAAAGAACGGTACAGAACATCAGGTAGATAATCGCGACCTCCGTGTACAGTCCGAGGGACTCATAGACACGGCCGTTGATGACCTGGGCCTGACGGAACATTTCCATCACGGTGATCGTGGCGGCAAGAGACGTTCCCTTGACCATGGAGATCAGGGAGTTTCCGAGCGCCGGGAAGGCGGTCCGAAAAGCCTGCGGAAGCACAATGTGCCACATGATCTGCAGATAACTCATGCCGACGCAGTAGCCGGCCTCCACCTGGCCCTTGGTGACGCTTTCGAGCGAGCCGCGGACGGTTTCCGCCATGTAGGCGCCCTCATTGAAGCCGAATACCAGAATGGCTGTCGGAAAGGCGGCGAGCTTGAGACCGAGCTTCGGAAAACCGTAGAACACCAGGTACAGCTGTACCAGAAGCGGGGTTCCGCGGATGACCCAGATGTAGAAGCGGCAGATCTGCCGAAGGACCTTGATATCTGCGTACTGGATCAGCGCGACCGCGACTGCGATGATCAGTGCGAGCGCGAAGCTGATAATGGTCAGCGGAATCGTGACCGTAATACCGTAGCCCAGAAGCCTCGGAAAGGCCTCCAGAAGGATTTTCCATAAACGTGCATCCATATGATTTCTCCTGAAAAATCAGTCTGTGCAGGTGCTTTCCATCATCCGAAGAAGCACCCGGATTCCCTGATAATATGCGCGCGGCGAAATGCGCTCATTGGTCCCGTGAATGCCTTCCGCCTGCACCTCTTCCTCCTCGAGGAAGGGACCGAAGCGAAGGACGCAGCGGGAAAGCGGCTCATAGCGGCGCGCGTCAGTCGCGCCCTTATTCTGCACAGGGATAAAAAGAAGCCGGTCAAAATAGTGTTCCAGCACGGCTTTCAGGCTGCGGTAGCCCCAGGCGTCGGTGTCGGACGGACGGGAAGCCTCGATCTGCTGGACATAGGAAAGCTCCACCTCGCCCTTTGTGACCTTCTCACAGTGCGCAAGAAGCGTTTCGGGCGTATCCGGCGGAGAAAGCCGGAAATTGATCACGGCCGACATATTCTGAGGCATGACATTTCCCGCGGGAGAGCCCGGATCGATCTGCGTGGGCGCGCAGGTTGTCAGTACCTGATGGTAAAGGTTTTCTTTTCCGAGGAACCAGCCGATGATGTTCTCTTCGTAGGCGTCGATGTCCGTGACCCAGGTCTTCATCGGCTCCTCCGTGATATACGGGGTCAGAAGATGAAGGGTATTCCGGATCGCGTCCGAAAGATGCGGCGGCATCGGGTTCTGTACAATGGCCGTGATCGCGCCTGCGAGCGTGCCGAGGGAAGTTCCGTGGAAGGGGTTGGAACTGTGGCCGCCGCGGGAACGGGCGGTCAGCTGAAGGTCCGCGTAGCCCTTCTCATAGACGCCGATTGTGCAGACCAGCGTGCCGGGCGCGCCGTAATCGCCGGCGTCCAGCACATCGCCGGAGCCTTCATCCAGCACAAATTCCAGTTCCACGCCGCGCGACTGTAAAAGCTCACAGATTGCGATCGCGCCTCTGGAAACGGTTTCCTCGTCCTCGCCGAAGGCCAGATAGACGCTTCGGCGGAAATTCTTCCCGTGCGCAAGCAGATATTCCGCGGATTCCATGATTGCGATCAGCATTTCCTTGATATCCATGGCGCCGCGGCCCCAGATGTAGCCGTCCGCAAGATCGCCGGAGAAGGGATCGTGAAGCCAGTCCTTTTCGGTGCCGGGAACGACCGGAACGACATCCTGATGCGCCATGAACAGCGCGGGCCGAAGCGTCGGATCACTGCCGGGAATGCGGATCAGAAGACTATAGCCGACCTTTTCCCACTCCGTGCAGGCGGCGATGTGGGGATAGGTTTTTTTCAGATATTCATGAAAGGCGTCAAATTCTTCATAGCAGATCAGCGAGGTGTCCACATAACTCGTCGTGCGGAACTTCAGCGCACCCGAAAGATGCGCCGCCGCGGCCTCGTAATTCAGTTCGCTGTAATCGGATTCATTCCGAAAAAGATCGATGTTTTTCAAAACGGGACTCCTCTTTTGTGCTGTATTTGTCTAAACTAACCCGGAAGGGAAGAAGCCTTTACGCAAGAGAATCGAAACAGGCTGATTTCCTGTTCCGATTCCGCTTGTTTGAAATATGATATTTTTCTCTGAAACAATCTGACAGAATCTGTGATCCGCTGCTTTTGGAACGGTCAGTCGTTTTTGGTCAGATCGAGTTTGAAATATTTCATCGAGATCTCGGCAAGCTTTCCGCTGTCGCGAAGCTCATTCAGCGCTTCATCGACGGCCTTGACGAAGCTCTCGGCATCGGCGGTTTTCTGCATCGGGAAAGCGACCGGATCGCCTTCCAGAACCTGGACGACCTTCAGATTGGCGTCCGGATGCTGGGCAAGATAGTCCTCGATGGAAACCTGCGCGTTGATTGTGGCATCGACACGTCCCTGCAGCAGAAGCTCGATGGTCTGGTCCAGTGTGGAAGCGGAGGTTACGGTTGCGCCGTACTGTTCCGCGATTGCAGCATAGGTGCTGCCGGGAGAATTGGCCGTGGTCTTGCCCTCGAGGTCTTCCATCCTGGTGATGTCGGTATTGTCGCCGCTGACAACAAGCACCTTGTGGGTGTAGACATAGGGAGAAGAGAAGGCGTATTTTTCCGCGCGCTCTTCCGTATAGCCGACGCCGTTGCAGGCAATGTCGAAACGGCCGGAATCAACGCCCGCGAGGATCGCATCCCAGTCGGTTTCCTGGAAGTCCGGCTTCACGCCGAGCTTTTCCGCGATCAGCGTACCGATCTCGATGTCCAGACCGACCAGCTTGTCATTTTCATCATGATAGGTCCAGGGGGACCAGTTTCCTTCCGTGCCGATGACGAGGGTGCCTCTCTCCTGAATGCGTCCCAGAAGGTCCTTATCGCTCTTTTCTGCCTTATTGCAGGCGGATAAGGAGAGCGCCAGGACGAGGATCATAAGAAGTGCCGAAAGACGGCGAACCAAGGTGTTTTTCATAATACGACTCCTTTTTATTTATATTTTGCAGGAAAAAGTTCATTTTCAGAGACGGCGAAAAAGGGCCGTTCGGCAGTAAAAAGCACGGCGTTTCAGCGTATATTCCGTGATGGCTGCCTGATTGATAAGATAGCACAAACTCGCACTTTTGTCAAAAGAAAAGCCTGAGTTTATCAGGCAAAAACGAAGATTTGTAGGTCTGCACAAAAAAGACGAAAAAACACGCCGGAATGTGTTCACATAAGAAAAATGCAGGGACCCAAGGCATAAAGTAAAAAGGTCATTCCCTGCATTTTCCTTTAAGACACAAGCCAGGTAACACATGTTGCTTTTGCATCCGCTTTGTAATATAATAGATAACACCGGAAAATACAACCGTCATTTTTTCCGGAACGTTGGATAAGTAACAAATCTCAGATACTGTTGATTTATTTTATGATCTCTTCGGCAAATATCTGTTGTTAACCTGAAAGGAGGCACCATGATAAACATTGAAGCAAGTGACCTGCGCGTGAAAAAAACCCACCGGGCCATCCGGAACGCCTTTGAAGAGCTGCTGATGGAAACGGACTATGACAAGCTGACCGTGAAAGCCCTCTGCGAGCGTGCAATGATCAACCGCAAGACCTTTTACGCGCACTACGCCTACCTCGATGAGCTGATGGAGGAGTATGTCAACGAGCTCTCCGAAACCTACATCAGAGAGCGCGGCCCCTCGCACGGCTTCGAGAATCTTCCGACCCGGATCCGGCTCTTTTTCCAGTACCTCCCGAATGTCCCTCCGCTCGCCGAAAAGCTCGTCATGAGCCACAGCGGCATCGGCTTTTTCGACAAGGTCGGCGCAATGATTCTCACGATCGCGCCCGAGGAGATCTCCGGCATCGAAAACACGAACCCTGACGTCCAGAGAATCATTCTCGACTACCTCAATAGCGCCTGCTACACCATCTACCGCTCGTGGATCCTCGGCGGCAAAAAACTCCCCCCCGAAGAACTCTCCGAGCTCGCCGTCACCCTGATCTGCGGCGACATGAACGCCATCCTCCACTTCATCGGCATGTGATGGGTTCAGGCGAATGTGCCCCCGGTCGCCGGGGGCTTTTATAAACGCGCGTCAGGAAAAAGATTCCTCCTTCATGCGCGAGCTCTCCCTTCATCCATCAAAATCTGCGAAGAGGCGGCGAAGACCTGTTGCGGGGCTCGCTCAAACTCATTCGTCCGCTCTGTAAAAAGCTGAAGCTTTTTATTGTCGCGGACTTCATTTCAGACAGGCTCGCTCGGCCCCGCGTCTTCTTGCCTCTACTCTTGATTTTGATGGCGTGAGAGAGCGTACTCAGGAGGAGACCTTTTTCCTTCCGCGTGCAGACAGATATCCCCGGCGTCCGGGCTCATTC
>CAMOZF010000003.1 GCA_946630765.1 uncultured Lachnospiraceae bacterium
TAAATACCATCCGCACGGCGACAGCTCGATCTACGGTGCGCTGGTGTACCTTGCGCAGTCCTGGAATACGCACTATCCTTTGGTGGACGGACACGGAAACTTCGGTTCCGTCGACGGAGACGGTGCGGCGGCCATGCGTTACACCGAAGCCAGACTCAGCAAGATCAGTATGGAACTTCTGGCCGATCTGAATAAAGATACGGTGGATTTTGTTCCGAACTTTGATGAAACGGAAAAGGAACCGACGATCCTTCCTTCACGTTTCCCGAATCTTCTCGTGAACGGTACGCAGGGCATTGCCGTCGGTATGGCGACCAATATTCCGCCCCATAACCTGAGAGAAACGATCGCGGCCGTCGTGAAAATTATCGACAACCGCGTGCAGGAGGGCCGGGAGACCTCGATCGAGGAAATCATGGAGATCATCAAGGGGCCAGATTTCCCGACCGGCGCGCAGATCATCGGACACCGCGGCATCGAGCAGGCCTACCGTACCGGAAGAGGCAAGCTTCGTGTGCGTTCTGTCTGCCGGATCGAGCCGATGGACAACGGCAAGAACATGATCATCGTGTCCGAAATTCCGTACCTTGTAAATAAGCAGCGCCTGATCGAGAAGATCGCAGATCTGCACAAGGATAAAAAGGTCGACGGAATGACCGCGATCCGTGATGAAACCACGAGTCGTGAAGGTACGAGAATCGTCATCGAGCTTCGCCGGGACGTCAACCCGAACGTCGTGCTGAATCAGCTGTACAAGCATTCTCAGCTCGAGGATACCTACGGCGTGATTATGCTGGCTTTAGTCAACGGCGAGCCGAAGATCATGAGCATCAAGACGATGCTCGAGGTTTACCTCCGTCATCAGGAGGACGTGGTCACGCGGCGTACAAAATACGACCTGAAGCGGGCGGAGGAACGCGCGCACATTATTGAAGGTCTTCTGATCGCGCTCGATCATATCGACGAAGTGATCCGGATAATCCGCGCCGCGGCGAATGTTGCGGAAGCGAAGCTGAAGCTCTCCGAGCGTTTCGGACTTTCGGACGCACAGGCACAGGCCATTGTCGACATGCGTCTTCGTGCACTGACAGGTCTCGAAAGAAGCCGGCTCGAGGAAGAATACGCGGAGCTTGAGAAGACGATCGCAAGACTTCGCGCGATTCTCGGCGACGAAAATCTTCTCCTCGGCGTGATCCGTGACGAGATCAGCGTCATTGCGGAGAAGTACGGCGATGACCGCAAAACGGCCATTTTACCGGATGAGGATGAAATTGTCGACGAGGATCTGATTGCCGATGAGAGCACGGTCGTTGCGATGACCAAGCTCGGCTATATCAAGAGGATGTCCCTTGACAACTTC
Organism: uncultured Lachnospiraceae bacterium; assembly: GCA_946630765.1. The sequence goes on from CAMOZF010000003.1 coordinate 1,361, forward strand.
AAGGCGCAGAACCGCGGCGGACGCGGCATCCGCGGCATGCAGGTCATCGACGACGACTACACGACAGATCTTCAGATGACCGGTACGAAGGACAATATCATGTTCTTCACCAACCAGGGCCGTGTCTATATGCTGAAGGTTTACGAGATTCCGGAGTCCGCAAGGACCTCCAGAGGAACGCCGGTGATCAACCTTCTACAGCTGCAGCCGGAGGAGAAGGTCACGCAGGTCATTACCGCGAAGGGACTGAATGAGGATTCGTTCATCCTGATGGCGACAAGAAACGGCACCATCAAGAAGACGCCGGCATCCGAGTACCGCAACGTTCGTAAGACCGGACTCCTTGCGATCACGCTTCGTGAGGACGATGAACTGATCGGCGTCAAGAATACGCTCGGAAATGAACGCGTGCTTCTTGTGACAAAGCAGGGCAATACGATCTGCTTCGATGAAAAGGATGTCCGGATCTGCGGACGTACCTCGATCGGTGTGCGCGGCATGAAGCTCACGAACGACGATGAAGTCGTTTCGATGGAGATCGAGGAAAATGACCGGGATGTCTTATTTGTCTCGGAATACGGTCTCGGAAAGCGGACTGCCTTCTCTGATTTCAATACGCAGAGCCGCGGCGGAAAGGGCGCAAGAGGCTATAAGATCACGGAAAAGACCGGTCTGATTGTCGGAACCGAATGTGTATACCCGGACGAAGAGATCATGATCATTACGACAGAGGGCATCATCATCCGGACGCCGGTCAGTGCGATTCCGGTACTCAGTAAGACCACGAGCGGCGTGAAGCTGATTAATATCGACAAGGAAAGCGACGCGAAGGTTGCCAGCTTCACCGTGGTTACGGAAGAAAGCGAGGATGAGGAGGACAATGCCTCTTCTGAAGAAGCGCCTTCCGACAGTGAAGAATAATATATAATTTTAAAAGGATTCGGGGATGAAGCACGTTTCATCCCCGAATTCTTTTGTTAGTCTTCGGAAAAGTGCTTTCCTGTGCCAGGCATTTCCCCGGTGGATGCTTTTGTCAGCAAATACTTCAGAAATACGGACAAATAATGCCCGTTTTCTTCACGGAAAAGGACTGGATGTTTTCCTGATCTTCTGGTACAATAGATACAGCTTTACAGATTTACGGAGGAAGTAGTATGAGTTTAAAGGCAGTGATATTTGATCTGGACGGGGTGATCTGCTTTACCGACAAGTTTCATTACCAGGCCTGGAAGAAAATGGCTGATCAGATGGGCATCTATTTTGATGAAGTGATTAATAACCGTCTTCGCGGGGTAAGCCGCATGGCCTCTCTCGAAATTATTCTGGAAAGATATGAAGGCGAACCGCTTTCGGAGGAAAAGAAGGAGGCCCTTGCCGCATTCAAGAACGACCAGTACCGGCAGCTTCTTGAGACCATGACGCCTGCGGACTGCTCGCAGGAGGTCAGAGATACGCTGAATGAGCTTCGCGCCAGAGGATATCTTCTTGCGATCGGCTCTTCTTCGAAAAACACGCCCCTGATTCTTCGGCAGATCGGGCTTTCCGACTTTTTCGACGCAATTTCCGACGGCAACAACATTACGCACAGCAAGCCCGATCCGGAGGTCTTTGTCAAGGCCGCGGATATGCTCGGCGTGCCGTATGAGGAGTGCCTGGTTGTCGAGGACGCGGAAGCCGGAATCGATGCCGGAAACGGCGGCGGCATGAAGACCGCGGCGATCGGCGACGCGGTGAACTGCCATAAGGCGGATTACGAGATTGACAGTTTTTCCGCGCTTCTGGACATCTGTCAGTAAACTGCGCAGCAGAAGGAGGGTGCTATGAAGATAACTGTTTGGAATGAATATGTTCATGAGAAGCTGGAGGAGAAGGTTCGCGAGATCTATCCGCAGGGAATTCACAACTGCATTAAGGATTTTCTTGTGAAAAACGGATTTTCGGAGGTGCGCACGGCGACGCTGGAGGAGCCGGAGCACGGCCTGACACAGGAGGTTCTTGACGATACCGACGTCCTTTTCTGGTGGGGACATATGCGCCACAATGACGTCAGTGACGAAGTGGTGGAGCGCGTGTTCCAGCGGGTTCAGGACGGCATGGGACTGATCGTGCTGCATTCCGGCCATGAGTCCAAGCTTTTCAAGAAGCTGATGGGGACGAATTCCGGACAGCTTCGCTGGCGTGAAAATGGCGAGACGGAAATCATGTGGAATATCCGTCCGGATCATCCGATCATGCAGGGCGTCGGAACGCGCGTGGTCATTCCCCACGAGGAGACCTACGGCGAATTCTTCCGCATCCCGGATCCGGATGAGCTGCTGATGATCAGCTGGTTCAGCGGCGGAGAGGTGTTCCGTTCGGCACTGACATTCCACCGGGGCGCCGGCAGGATCTTCTACTTTAAGCCGGGTCACGAGACCTACCCGATCTACCATATGCCTGAGGTGCAGCGGATTCTCTGCAACGCCGCGAAATGGGCATACAACCCCGAAGCGATGAGCATCGGTTACGGACATTTCCCGGTCCCGCCGATTGAAGAGTAAACGACAAAGACTGGAAGGAGAACGCTATGAATATTGTCTGTCTGGATATGGAAGGCGTACTGACGCCGGAAATATGGATCGCTTTTTCGGAGGCCACCGGGATTCCGGAGCTGAGAAGGACGACAAGGGACGAGCCGGACTATGATAAACTGATGAAATTCCGGATCGGTGTTTTAAAGGAACACGGACTGGGTCTTCGACAGATTCAGGACGTCATCGCGACGATTGATCCGCTGCCGGGCGCAAAGGAGTTCCTGGATGAGCTGAGAAGCATGACGCAGGTTTTGGTGCTCTCCGATACCTTTGAACAGTTCGCGATGCCGCTGATCAAGAAGCTCGGCTATCCGACGCTTTTCTGCAACACGCTTCAGGTCGCGGAGAGCGGAGAGATCACCGGCTTTACGATGCGCGTCCAGAAATCCAAGCTGACAACCGTCAAGGCGCTTCAGTCGATCGGTTTCGAAACCATTGCCGCGGGCGACAGCTTCAATGACCTTGACATGATTCTCGCCAGCAAGGCCGGCTTCCTGTTCCGTTCCACCGAGGCCATCAAGGCCGCGCATCCGGAGCTTCCGGCATTTGAGGAGTTCCCGGAATTCCTGCAGGCAATTAAAAATGTACTGTAAAACATCAGTCTGTAAAAAAGACCGTCGCTTTTATGCGGCGGTCTTTTATGTTATCAGCTGGTTTACTGCTGATTTCGAAGGACGGTTTTCAGACTGGTGTCTGTGGAAAGCGTGTTGGCGTTGTAGAGGAAAAGCACCTCGTCAAACTGGCCGGAAATCATCAGCGCATCGATGTCATCGTAGTAGTAACGCGGGTCGACGACGGTGATATTTTTGTAGGACGGAATCAGGAAGGGAATCAGGCAGTTTGCGTAGGAGTCCTTCAGAATCAGGAGCTTCCGTTCCGTGTCGGCGCTGGTTTCAATCGTAATCAGCGGATGGTTGCTTCCGAAGAAGACCTGGTAGGGGTCGTCGCCAAGGAGCGCGTCCGTTTCGTAGCAGCTGGCGGCCTTTGTCAGCGTATCGGCGTAGGTCACGGTGTAGTAGGACTCGTCCTTGAGTTCTTCGGGATAGTCCGGAAGATAGACCTTAATGGCGTCCGCCGTTTTGGTCTGATAGCCGGACTTTCCGGACAGGGAGCCGAAAAAGTCATTCGTCACGGTGCCGGAATGGAAGGAGACCGGGGAAGAAAGGCCCATCGCATCGGAGAGCATGCCGTAGGCGATGAAAGCACCGTCGGTCGTCCAGTGATGGTCCGTGCGGTAATAGAGCTGGGTCCGGTCCTTCTCCGAAAGGAACTTTTCGCGGACATCGACACAGCTGAAGCGCTCGCCGAGCCCCTGATAAAAGGCATCGATATAATCATCCTCCGAACTCATCGGGGCGTTTTTCGGGAGGAGCTCCGGGTAAATCGCGGGCGCGGTCGGCGCCAGAAGAAAATAGAAGGCGCTGTTTTCGTGGCGGGCGGCAAAGTCCGCCATTTCCCGGATTGTTTCGTCCATATTTTCCTGATCCGGCCGGTCGAAGCGCTCCATCAGGCTGTCGTCCTTACAGAGATAGACGCCCTGGGACTCGCGGTCGCCGAGGAGCCGTAAAAGTCCGGTCTTGGCCGTCATAAAGGCATTTCTTGCGGGAAACTGATCCGCAGCGTAGTCCTCCATGCCGTCCATAAAGCTGCCGTCGGTCAGTGTGGAAAGCGTGAGCGCGGGACGCTTGCTGAGGTTTCGTTTTTCCTGCGAAGAATAGTCCCGCTGCGGCCGCGCGAGAAGGACGACCGAAAGCGCGAGGACGATCAGTATGAAAGAAAAACCGACATAGCGGTGATACCAGTTCATTTTATACTCCTTTTAGAAGCGGAAGTAGAGGAAAGGATTGTAGTTCTCGGTGACGAGAAAAGCAATCGACAGGACAAGGATCAATAGAAGAAGCACATAGCCGGTCAGATAGTAGGCCGCGGCCGCACTGCTCTTTTTGAACTTTTCCAGCGGTTTTTTCAGGATCGGCAGCGAGAAGAAGGCTGCGATCAGAAGAAGGATCCAGTTTCCATTCAGAATGTAGCGCGCCGTTCCGTCAATGAAGCCCTGATCCGCGAAGCCGAACATTGCGCCAAGCGTCGTCAGAATCTCCGGAAGGGAATTCGCGGAGAAGATGACCCAGCCGATGATCACGAAGATGATCGTGAAGAAGCGGCGGACAGGCGACGGAAGCTTCCACTTCAGGAAAACGTATTTCTCCAGAAGCAGAAGGAGTCCGTAGTAAAGGCCCCAGAGGACGAAATTCCAGCTTGCGCCGTGCCACAGGCCCGTCAGCATCCAGACCAGAAGAATGTTCCGGACGTGCCAGAAGACCTTGACGCGGTTGCCGCCGAGCGGAATATAGACATATTCGCGGAACCAGGTGCCGAGACTGATGTGCCATCTGCGCCAGAAATCCGTGACGCTTTCTGCGGCGTAGGGATAATTGAAGTTCTCCATGAAGCTGAAGCCGAGCATTTCGCCAAGACCGATGGCCATATCCGAGTAACCGGAGAAGTCAAAATAGATCTGGAAGGTGTAAGCCAGTGCGCCGGTCCAGGCGGAAACCGTGGAAATCTCCGCGCCCAGTCCGTGGATACTGTCAAATACCGCGCCGGTCAGGTTCGCGAGGAGCACCTTTTTCCCGAGCCCGATGATGAAACGAACCGCGCCCTTTCCGAAGCGGGCCATCGACAGCTGCCGCGCGCCCATCTGTTTTTCCACATCCTCGTAGCGCACGATCGGTCCCGCGATCAGCTGCGGGAACATTGTAATGTAGGTCGCAAACTTCACAATATTTTTCTGGACCGGGAACTTGCCGCGGTACAGATCGATGATGTAGGACAGCGCCTGGAAGGTGTAGAAGCTGATGCCGATCGGAAGCGCAAGCGTCCGTATCGGAAGGGAGAGATGGAAAATCGAGTTGATATTTTCCATCAGGAAGCCGTAGTATTTGAAGAAGCCGAGAATCAGAAGATTCATGACCACGGTAAAGGCGAGAACCTGCTTTTTATAGTCAGGCGCGCGGTCCATCAGAAGACCCATGCCGTAATTCAGAAGGATGCTGTAGAGCATCAGAATCACGTAGACCGGCTCTCCCCAGGCGTAAAAGATCAGGCTCGCCAGAAGAAGCACATAGTTTTTGGCCCGCATCGGGACAAGATAGTAAAGGAGAAGGGTCATCGGGAGGAACAGAAACAGGAAGGTAACACTCGAAAAGATCATTTCTTCACCTCCCAGACAGACTGTACGGTTTCAAGAAGCTGATCGGCCTCTCTTCCGACAATGAACCAGGCATAGGGGCCGGCGGAGCCGGTCCGGGCATGAAGAAGAAGCTCGGTCTGATCCGTGCCGTAACCGTCAAAATTTTTCTTCTGTACATCCAGACGGGACTGGAAGGCTTCCGTAACGCCGACGAGTGCCGATTCGTCGCGGCACTTCAGGATCAGAAGCTCCGAAACGGACATCGTATTGTCCGGCGCAAAGTACAGAACTTCCTCATAATCCGCCGAATTTAAGCCGAAGGCACGCTTCATACGCATGTCGCCGGCTTTTTCCATGCCTGAAAGTTCATGTTTTGAAAGGATGGCCTCTTCGACAGATGAGAGAGGGACATCGGCAGGGGTTTTACGGTAGAGAAGAAGCGCCATGACTCCGGCAAGCAGGAGAACAGCGAGCGCTTCGAATAATAAAACTTTTTTCACTTCATATTTCCTCGAATCATTTCAAGTCAACCGGCGTCTATTTTACCACATTTTAATTAATTAGGAAAGAGCAGGCGGGAGAAAAAAATATTTTTTGCCTTTTTTATCAGCGGATATGCCCGATCCGGCATTTTGACACAAAAAGCACCTCGGCCTGTTTCTTCTGTTTCCCCGGGTTTTCTGTTACAATGTGCCCATTCAGAAGAAGGGAGTGCGATGGATGCTGAAGACACTGTATTATCTCGACCGAAATAATGACTATGCGAAGCGGCTTTCGAAACGGCTTCTGCAGGATCCGTCGTTTCCCTATGAGGTGGTGTTTCTCAGTGCGGAGACCAGCTCGCCCGCGGCGCTTGATGGGAAGACGGAGGCGGTTCTTCTCTTTGCGGAGGGGGAGCGATCCTTTTCGGACAAGGTGTCCCTTCCGAAAATCATGCTCACGGAAGCGACTTCCCGGGAAAATGACCGAAGCCTCTGTAAATACCAGCCCTATCCAACGCTCGTCGCGGAGCTTCTGAAAAAGATGGAAAAGGCGGAAAAGTCCGGGGAAAACGATACGTTTTCGGATCTTCACAACAGACTTCTCTCGGAGCTTCAGAAAACGATTCCTCTGGATGAGGATCTTTCGGATGAGGAGCTTCATCGGAAGATCGAGGTGCTCCTTTCGGAAGACTCCGGACTTTCACTGACGGAGGAGGAAAAAAAGGCCCATGAGGCGCTTCTTTTCGCGGCGCTCCGGCGTTTTGATCTCCTGTCGATCCTGATGGACGATCCGTCGGTCACGGAGGTGATGATCAACGGCGCTTCGAAGATTTTCCTGGAAAAGGGTGGAAAAGTGGAGCAATCCGACCGGAAGTTTACTTCGGAAGAACGGCTGATCGGGATGATTCAGCGGATTTCGGCGCTTTCCGACCGGCGGATCAATGCCTCCGTTCCGATGGCGGATGCGGTGCTTCCCGACGGCAGCAGAGTCAATATGGTTCTGCCGCCGGTCTCGCTTTCAGGGCCCGTCGTGACGGTTAGGCGATTTCCGGAGCAGCCGGTCACAATGGAGGATCTGATCGAATGGGGAAGCATTTCCAGGGCGGCGGCGGAATATCTGCAGGTTCTGGTGCGCTGCCGCTACACATTGTTTATTTCAGGCGGGACCGGGGCCGGGAAGACCACCTTTCTGCAGGCGCTCGCGGGGATGATTCCGCAGAACGAGCGCGTGATTACGATTGAGGATTCCCCGGAGCTTCAGATCCGGAATCTGCCGAATCTGGTGCGGCTTGCGACAAGGCCTGCGAATCTGGAGGGGCTTCGGGAGATCACCGTGCGTCAGCTGCTGAGGAATGCGCTTCGAATGCGTCCCGACCGCATCATTGTCGGCGAGATTCGCGGCGCGGAGGCGCTGGATATGCTGCAGCGATGAATACCGGACATGACGGCTCCATTTCCACAGGGCACGGAAACAGCGCGAAGGACATGCTGTTTCGGATTGAGACCATGTGCATGATGGCGGATCACCTGCTGCCGCTTCAAGCGATCCGGCAGCAGATCAGTTCGGCGCTGGATCTTCTCGTGCATCTTTCGCGTTTCCGGGACGGGAGCCGCAGAGTGACGGGGATCTATGAGCTTCGGGGCATGCAGGAGGGGGAGATCGTCACGGCGCCGCTGTTCATTTTCAGGGAGGAAGGTGAGGAAGACGGGAAGATCAAGGGCAGGCTTTTTCGGACAAAAGAGCGGCTTCAGAACAGAGAAAAGCTTCAAATCTACGGCGGACGGCTCCCAAAAGCTGAGGATCCGACCGGAGGAACGGCTGAAGGCAGCGGGCATCCTGCTGCTGCCCCCGGTACTGAGCCTGATTTTTTATAACAGCTGGCTTTTGGGGCTTGCAGTCTCGCTGATCCTTCTAGTTCCGGTCTACAGAAGCGCTTCGAAAAGGAGTCTGGAAAAGCAGCGGCAGGAGATCCGGCAGGACTTCCTTTCGGCCGCGGAAATCCTCGGCGACGCGCTTCGCGCGGGCCATTCTCTGGAGAATGCGCTCCTATTTTCCGAGAAGGAGCTTTCAGCTTTTCTTCAGGAGAACCGGCGGCTTCTTCAGGAGTGGCGGCAGATGACGAAGGATCTTCAGATTGGAAGATCCGCGGAGGAGGCATTTGACGATTTTTCCAGGCGCTGCGGCGTTCCTTCTATCCGGGACTTTTCCGAAATGCTCCGGATCTCCAGAAACAGCGGGGCCTCGCTTTCTGAAATGATCCTGCTCGTTACCGGGGAGATGAAGGAAGAGGCGCGCATCCGGGAAGAAATACGTGTGAAGCTTTCCTCAAAATATCTGGAACAGCGGATCATGGACGTCATGCCTGCGGCAATTCTTCTGTATGTCCGGCTGACGTCCCCGGAGTTTCTTCAGGTGCTCTACGAAGGTCTTCGCGGACGGCTGATTATGAGCGGCTGCCTTCTTACGTATCTTGCGGCCTTTTTCTGGTCGGAAAGAATTCTGCGGATCCGGGGGGTTTAGGAAAATGTTTGCGGGTCTTCTGATTGCCGTACTCCTTTTTCTTCTGATCCGGAAGCGCGGCTATGAACGAGAATTTATCAGGGAAAACAGGAAGCTTCTTCATCTTCCCGCGCCCTTCTGCGCCTGCGGACTGTACCTTTCTGGGCTCTACCGGAGGATTTCCAAAGAGCGGGGAACGCCCGGCGGCAGCGAGGAAATCCTTCTCGTGCCGGATCGGGAGCGGAAGGCGCAGGAGGCGAACCGTTTCGGCCTGATGATCCTGATCCTGCTGTTTTTCTCGGCGTTATGTGTGGTCCTGTCGGTCCTTTTTCGGAATCCTGTTGAGATCCTGGCGCTTTTACGGCCGGGTTTTGGGGAAACGCGGAAGGTGGAGCTTCTCGTTTCGGACGGGGAAGACGAGCTTCCGGTTTCTGTGGAGGTGCACGGAAAGGCACCGGATGCGGCGGAGTATGAGGCGCTCTTTCAGGAAGAATATGAGCAGCTGAAAGAAACGATCCTGAACGGAAACCGCAGCTTTTCCGAGGTCCGATCGGACCTGTACTTTCCGGAACACACGGAGCGGGGCATCCGGGTATTTTATGAGAGCGGAAATCCGGAAGTCCTGTCCTCGCGGGGGTTGATTCTTTCAGAAGAGCTCCCGGAAGAAGGGGTGGAAGTCCTTCTGAAGCTTCGGCTTCAGTATGCGTCATTTGAGAAAAGCTATGAACTGGCGCTTCGGATCCTGAAATATACAGAGATTCTCTCGGAAAAGGAGGCGCTTCAGGCGCTGATCCGGGAAAGAGATGCCGAGAATCCGGCGTCTCAGACGGTGACCCTTCCCGAAGAATTCGACGGGAAAACGCTCCGCTATACGGTATCGGGCCAGTCGCCGTATCTTCTTCTTCTGCTCGCGCTCGTGTTGGTGCTGTATCTTCTGATCTATCCGAAGGAGCGGGAAAAGGAGAAGCTGAAACAGCGGGAGGAAGCGCTTCTTGGCAGCTACCCGGGACTTCTTCTTCGGCTTCTGATGCTTTTTCAGGCCGGACTCGGGACAAGGAAGTCGCTGGAACGAATCCAGTTCTACCTGAAGGAGGAAGAGGATCAGGCCCTTCTTTCAGAGATTCAGATCCTCCTTCGGAACCTGGAACGCGGCATTCCGGAGGAAAATGTGTACCGGATCTTCGGGCAGCGCTGCGGACTCAGCTGCTACCGCAGGCTGGGAAATTATCTGTCGCGGAACCTTCGGCAGGGGCTGAGCGGCGCCGAAGAATTTTTCCTGCAGGAGTTCGAACGAGCGCTTCAGGAAAACAAGAATCACAGGTTGAAAAAGGGAGAAGAAGCGGCGACAAAGCTTGTTTTCCCGATGGTGCTGATGCTGGCCGTGGTGATGGCGGTCCTCGTCATCCCGGCCTTTATCAATCTATAGAAAGGCGGAAAATTACGGATGGAAAATATTGCAAAAATCAAAGAACTGCTGCGCGACGAACGCGGCGTGGGAACCATTGAAATTATCCTGATCCTTGTCGTTCTGGTGGCGCTGGTGCTGCTTTTCAAGAATCAGATCCTCGGACTTGTCGACAGTATATTTGCAAATATCAATCAGTCGGTTACGGAAATCTATTAAATGAAGGCCCTGAAACAGGATGGGAGCGGCAGTATCACCGTTTTTCTCACGCTTCTTCTTGCGGCGGTTCTGAGCTTTTGTCTGGTGCTTCTGGAGAGCGCCCGGGCGCCGCTTCTTCGGACACGGGCGGATCAGGCGTCTCATGCGGCAATGGACTGTCTGATGGCCGGGTTCCAGCGGGAAATGTTCCTGGAATACGGGGTGCTGTTCTTTGACGGCGGCTACGGACGCAGCGTGGTGAGCGAGGAACGGATCGGGGAAGAATTCAGTGCGTATTTCCTGAAAAATGCCGGCGGGCGGTCACTTTTGCGTCTGGAAAACCCTTCGGCCGAGATCTGCAGCTATGTCTGCGCGACCGATGATCAGGGCGAAGTTTTTATTCGAAATGCGCTGTTGCTGTCGGAGGGCGCGGAATCTATGTACGGCCAAAGGGAGGAGGAAAACCGGGCTGCTCTTTGTGAAGGGGAGAACTGCTTCTCGGAGGGCCCGGACCCCGGGGCGATCCTTCTCATGGATCCGGAAGAGGCGGCAGGCGATTTTCTGATTCGGATTGCCCGTGCGGAAAAGAAGCTTCGGGAAAAGGGCGTGCTTTCTCTGGTGCTTCCTATGGGGACGGCCGTATCGGGAAATACGCTCGCCCCTTCCGGGCTGCCGTCGGATCTGCGGGAAAATATGCCGCAGTACCCGGAGGGCTCCTGGTGCGCGGATCCCGGAAATGTTTACCGGTTTTATTCCTATCTTTTCTCGCAGTACGATTCCTTTTCGGACCGGGCGGAAGAGGTGAAGCGCGGAGAAGCTGAAACCCGGGCGCTTTCCTACGAACTCGAGTACCTGCTTTTCGGACATCGGAGGGACGAAGAGAACCTTATCGAGGGGATCTCACGGCTTCTGAGAATCCGACAAGGGCTCGCGCTGAAGGCGCTCACAGGTTCGGCAGAAGCGATGTCTGGCGTGCGTGCAGAGGCGGAAAAGGCCGCAGAGAACATGGCGCGGGAAGACCTGAGAGAAGTGTTTTCATCCTTCCTTCTGCATGCCTGGGCGCATGCGGAGGCGCTTTACGAGCTGAAAAATCTTCTTCTCGGGGGAACCGAGGTGCTTTCTTATGATCCCGCAGGGATCCGTCTGCAGCTTTCGCAGCTTCCGGCTTTCTTTCAGGGGGCCTTGTCAGCGGAAAGCGGCGAGATTTCAGACGGCGGCCTTTCCTATGAGGAGCATTTGAGGCTCCTTTTCCCGGAGCAGGACTGCAGCGGCCTTTCGTATCGCGCGATGGATCTGATCCAGTCCTGTATGCAGCAGTACCGGCGGGATTTTCAGATGTCTGCGCAGATTTCGGAAATGGAGATTCTGCTGAAAGCGGAAGCCGCGCCGCTGTTTTCAGGGCAGCGGATTGTCCGGGCGGTCAGCGGGAGGAGAAGCCGGGTGCAGGAATACAGCTGCCGCGTAAGAGGAAGCTATATGGACAGGCCGGGGTCCTGAAGTCCCGGCCGCAAAAGGAAGGGAGGGACCGCGGAATGAGCAGCTCTTTTTTCGGGAGGAATCTTTTCCTGCAGAAAACGCGAAAAAAGCAAATTCCCAGAAGCCAGGACCGCGAAGAAGAAACTGCAGAGAAGATGAACCGGACTTCAGGATCATCCGGAACCCGGGGAAGCGCTGCTTTTTCGGCTGGCCCTCTGTCCCTTGCCGGAGAAAAATTGTGGGAAGAGCGGGGGAGTCTGACCGCGGAATGTGCGGCCGTCCTTCCGATCTTTCTTCTTGTGATATTTGCGCTTTTGTCCTTTTTTTCCGGCATGACCAGGGAACTGCGCCGATCCTCCGAGCTTCAGGCGCAGGCCGCATCCGAAGCCGTCCAGCTGGGGCAGGAGCAGCTTTTTGATGAATCCGCGCAGTCGGAGGATCTGGAAATCTCAGAAGAGATGCTTCTTCAGATTCCATTTCTTGCGGCGGTTTCGGATTACCGGCTGCGCCTGACGGCCGTGCGGCGGGTATGGAACGGAAAAAGCTTTGACGGCGCGGATCTGGAACGTCAGGTTTATATTACGACGTACGGGACAGTGTACCATACGTCGTTTTCCTGTCCGTATCTGACAATCAATGTCCGGGAGGTGCCTTTTTCCAGTCTGCCTTCTCTGAGAAACAAGGACAGGAGTATCTATTATCCCTGTGAGTACTGCGAGGAAACGGCGCATGGGGAAACGGTCTTTGTGACGGATTACGGGCGGCGCTGGCATACCGACCGCAGCTGCGCGGCGCTGAAGCGGGGCATTCGAAGTGTTCCGCTTCGGGATGTCGGAGCGCGGCCGTGGTGCAGCTGGTGCCGGAAAATGGAGGAGTGAAAATGTTCAGAGAAGAGTCCTGCAGACGCCGCTTATCGGAGGAATCCGGCAGTTTTACCGTGGAAGCGGCGCTTCTGATGAGCCTCGTCGCGGTGATTCTTGCCGCGGTGATCCTGTTTGCCTTCCGGCTCCATGACCGGACAGTGCTTGCCGGATTTGTGACGCGGCAGGCGCTGTCCCTGGAGACCCAGGGAGAAGCCGAAGATTTGCAGCTTACCGGAATGTTGACGCATTTTCCGGCAGCTGTGACGGTGGAAAAGAGCGAAGACCGGGTCCGGGTTTCTGCGCGGGCAAGAGCGAAGCATGCCTTTACCGGGTATCCGGGCAATGCGGTCTTTTCGAATGAACTGTCTGCCGAATATGAATTCACTTACATCGCATCACCCGAAGCACTGCTTCGGCAGAAATTCCGTGAGAGGAAAACACCATGACAAAAAGCAGTTCCGGAAAGGAAGAAGCACAGCTTGAACGGGTGCTGACAGCCGACGAGAACATTGAAACAGCGCTTCGGATGCTTGAGCGGCAGCAGATTCCCGGACTTCTGCCGCTGGATTCGGTGAGGAAGAACGACAGTCTGACCGTAAGATACACGGTTTCGGGGCTGTCGTCTCTTTCCGCGGCGGAAAACAGAGAAGACGGCCTGACAAGGCTGTTTTTGGTGCTTCAGGCACTTTCTGAGACAGAGGAGGCGCTTTCGGATTATTTTCTGTCTTCGGATGTACTGAGCCTGAAAAGCAGTGAAATATTCCTGCGCACGAAAGAGGATGAAAAGCCGCAGGTGCTGTTTCTTGCCGATCCCGGGAAGGAGGAGCCTTTTGAGCAGTCGATCCGGGAGTTGATGGAATTTTTCCTGAAGAAGCTGAATCCGAAAAGCGAGGAGGAGGTGCTTCTTCTGTACGGTCTGTACCAGAAAAGCAGGGAGCCTGCGGTCAGCGGGCAGACGCTTTATCAGCTCTGCCTGCAGCACCGTCCGAAATTGTCGGAGGAGAAAACGGATGCTTCCGCGTCGGCCGGGGAAGAGGAGTCGCTTTCCGAGACGATGGTGCTTTACCGGGAACCCGGACTGTTTCTGCCGGCGGATCAGGGCTTTCAGCGCTGGAAGGAACAGCAGGAAGGGACGACGCTTCTCGATGTCGGGATGATGCCGGAATCCATTCAGGAAGCGGCAAATGGAACGCCTCGGCAGGGAAAAGGACGCAGAGAAAAACCGCCGGACAGAAAGCAGGAAGAAGCGTCGGCCGCAGAAGACGCGGCGCAGGAGAAAATGGAGCGGTTCCGTGACTTTTTCCTGCGGCACCGTTTCGAACTGGCCGTCGCGGTGATTATCATCGTCGGCATCATTCTTTTTATTCTGATCTGATGCAGAAGGAAGTTTATAACTGTTCAGCACCCGAGTCGTGAATTTTACGTTTTTTCCGGGGAACTGGACAGTTTCAAATATTTTAAAGGAGGAAGATGGTATGAAAAGAACAAAAAGGGTTCCGGCCCGGATTGCGGCGGTTTTCCTTTCGCTGCTGATCCTCTGGTCGGGGGTTCCGAAGGTCTATGCAAGCCCGGATGACCCTCCGGAAGCAGCGACATCCTCTCCGGAAAGCACTGCGCCAGAAGCTCTTGCAGAGGATTTCCCGTCTGCTTCGGCTGCGGACGATAAATCCGAAGCCGCGTCTGAAGAGCAAACTGAAACAGCGCCTGATGAAGGGACTGAAACAGTGTCTGACAAAGGGGCCGAAGCAGCGGTCAAAGAAGGGGCCGAAACCGCACCAAACGCAGGAATAGACCCCGCGCCCACCGATAAAACGGAGGCCGTACATAAGGAGGAAACTAAAGAAGAATCCAACGATGGCGTCGAGGCAGCGTCCGACGATGAAAACGACGCTCCAACTGAAGAGCCAACAGAAAGTGAAGTCCCACTCTTCTCTAAAATCTCAGAAGTCGCGATCCTTTCCGAATCTCAGCTTTTTGCGATCGACTTCAGCACGAAACGGCTGCTTCTTGCGATCGATCCGGCACTGATTGTGGATCCGGAGCACCTCCTGTCCTCGTATGACGGCGTGCATCTTCTGCAGTACGAGGATGCAGAGACCGCAAGGAATGCCTATTCCTACTATTACGGGAAGGCGGTCTTTGTTGAGCCGGATACTGTCATCGCGGCGGCGGACGGGAACGCGGATCAGCGCGCGGTCGGTACGGATCCGATGTCCAAGGCTGCGAATCCATTTTCGGAACTACAGGAAGCGGTTGAGAGCAGCAGCGCCGCAGCCGGAAATGTGATCGCCCTTATTGACACCGGCGTGAACGATGATCCTTCGGTCATCGAGTGGGTTTCGATGATCGGTGATCGGGCGACGGACGATAACGGTCACGGCTCGAACATGGCGGCTCTGATCCGGCAGCAGAACCCCGATGCGAAGATCCTTTCGATCAAGGCGCTCGGTGCGGACGGAACCGGCGACGTGTCGGCGGTTTATGCGGCAATGAAGTATGCCATCGAACGGGGCGTGTCCATCATCGCGCTTCCGATGGCAGCGCCGAAGAAGGCGGAGCATGCGGCAATCGCGGAAGTCATCCGGGAAGCTTCGGGAAAAGGCATCAAGGTTGTCGGCGCGGCCGGAAACTACGGTGCGAACGCATCTTATTTTATCCCCGGCGGAATCGATGAAGCAATCATTATCGGCGCCTGTGATGCGGCGGGGAGAAGGCTTACTTCCTCGAGCTACGGAACCTCGGTGGACTTCAACGTCGCCGCGGAATCCACCTCCCGGGCAGCGGCGATCTACACCGGCCTCTTGTCAGCAGGAAAAGGGGAGATCGATCAAGCGCTGGTCTTCCCTGCAGATTTCGAGCCCTACGAATTCTCTGTCGAGGATCTTAAGGAAGACGGAAACTTTGTCATTGACGACTATGCGGTCCTTTCGGCGGGGCTGAATCCGTCATACGCGAGCATTTCTCAGATGCCTCAGGTGCGCGGCTTCATGCATACATCAGAGACCGGCGTGATGGCGGACTACTGGTTCGATTTCGACGGAAACGGCGTCGTCGAGTTGGATGACGTCCATCAGAATACAAACGCGCTTGGTAAGCTGATTCAGGCGCCGGGAATCCTGACGCTTTACGATGTCAGTGAAGAATCGCCGTACTATGTGGCAGTCCTGAAGAACCACAACCCGGGCGCAGTCGTGCAGTTCCTGGCTGCCAATAACAATAACAACGGCGAGCGGGTCAGCGGTGCGATCTTCGATCGGAATACGGGAATTATCTATTTTCCGAAAAGCGCATTCACAAACTTCAGCGGCCTGATTGCGAGTGTTCAGGCACAGTTTGTGTATCTTCTTACGGCAATCACGACGGAACACGGCGTGACGCAGGGTATCGTGAGCGGCGATTTTGCGGCGCAGGATGCCTCGGTCATGAATGCCAACCTGAAATCCGTGATCGAGCGCTCAGCACAGTTTACGCTGAACTTCGGATCAAACGAACTTCCGAAGGCCGGCGACCGAATTACTTCTATTACGACAGCCTCGATCTGGCAATCGAGCGGCGGAACAGATCCGATCACCTATGGTCCGGACTGGGGCGTTCCGATCACGGCGGAGAGTCAGGCAATCTGGGAAAAGCTTGTTCGTGACCTTGGCGGAACGACTGCTTATAACTTTACTCCGGACCCGCCGAGTCAGGAGCTTGCGGCACAGGTAGAAATCGCGCTGATGGGCATGCAGTACGGTCTGCAGAGCCAGGATAGTGCCCTTTACAACAAGTATGCCGCGCAGCTGAAAAACCTTCTGGCGCGCGCCGATGTTTACGGTAATCTGAAAACCACCGCAGCAGAGCATAACGTCATCTACTACATGGGTCAGACTTCAAACACGTTCACATTCCTGAACAAGCTTGATGGACGGTCCACGTCCGCTGCCGTTGTAGACAATCCGGTCAATGACTTCGGTAAGGTGCTGATCCCGGTATCCTGTACACATATCGGTATTGCGCTGAAGCAGGGAATGGTAGATGCTACGGAAATGTCCGGCAAGCACGCACAAAATGACGACATTCAGTTTGGTGCGATTGTCCTTGATGTGGATTCGCCAAACGGCAATGGGGAAGGCTATATCTACGCTGCAATCCAGTCGTTTATGAACCTTGCGGACTCCGGCGGCGGAAAGTCCCAGGATATGTTCGGCCTGTTCAAGATTCCGTACAGACTGGAGCAGAACGGCAGTCTGACACTCACAAAAAGCTCAGCGAATACTGCGATTACGGAAGGCAACGCCTGTTATGATCTCACGGGCGCGCAGTACACGGTTTATACGGACCGGGCCTGCACGGCGGTTGCGAAGGATGTAAACGGTAACAGCGCTGTGCTGACTGTCAAAGACAACAGCGGCGTGACCAATACCCTTGAACTGAAGGCGGGAACCTACTACATCCGGGAGACGAAGGCCGGAAAGGGCTACGCCCTCGACGCTGCCATTTATACGAAGACGGTGGAATCCGGAAAGACCGCCGTTGTTGAAGTGAAGGACATTCCCAATTCAGACCCGATCGGCATTCTTCTCAGAAAAGCCGACGCAGGAAGCGGAACAGAAGGAAGACGTGTTGATCTCTGAAAGAAGTACATTTTCCACAGGACTTTATAAGGAGATCCGGCGAGGCGAACCTTGCCGAAGCCTGTGAATGACGGGGAGCAATCTCCGCACTGAAACCCCTGGCGGATGCATCCGGGAAACCGGGCAGGCCGGAAACCAGGTAAGGACGTCGAAAAGAATCCTAAATGCGTCAGTCACATGGGTTCTGAAGAGGCGGGTGCCGATACAATATGGCGAGAATGGTCCACCAAGGCGAATGTGCAGCCGGACCGGACGAAACCTCGAAATAAGCTATGCTTCCGGGATGCGAAAGCGCCCTGACTGCGGGATGAGTAGATTTGCCCTGTTCCGTTGAAAATCCCCCGAAAAAGGCAGTCAGATAGCGGCAGGAAGCCTACGTTGTATCAAATGGCAGTTCACAGGAATCACGGGAAGCCGCCGATTGCCGGAGCGTGCAGGTTGAAGCATGCTGCAGATCGGCGGTGAAAGAGAGGGCCGCGAGCGACGAAGGATCTGTAATGGATCCGGAGCAACAGGCCTGAAGTCATCAAAAGTTAAGAGAGCACAATGAAGAGGATTCCGGACTACGAAGAGGCAAAAAGAATCTGCAAAATGACGGATCGGGAAGTCGAAATGGCGAAAAGACTTCACGTTTCCCCGGAAACACTGATCCGAAACGAGCTGTCCGGAAAATATGAGAAATGGAAAGACCAGGCTGCGCTTTTTACCAGGAGAAAATACGAGGAAGTATTTGAGAAAGAAAAGATTTCCAGGAGAGAAGCCATCATTAAGATAATCGGAAAGAAAGATAAAAATAATCCCTTGATTCGAACGGCAAGACGTCTTGGCTTCACGAAATCCGAGTGCTTCATGGCAAGGACACTGGGGCTGTCGTCTGACAGTTTACAGCTTCTTGAACGGAAGGGGAAACAGTTGGGCCTTTCGGCGGCGCTTCTTGTGAGAAGGATGTACGAGCGGCAGTTTTCGGAAAAGACCGGCTGGTGAAGCGGCGGACCGACTGAGGCAGAAGGGGATCCTCTGGTGAAAAGTGTGCAGGGAAAGCAGGTGCGGAAAATGAAGAAAATCCTCCGGATTATGATCGTGGCA
>CAMOZF010000004.1 GCA_946630765.1 uncultured Lachnospiraceae bacterium
AGCATTTTTCAGGCGATCCTTTAAAGGATAACGGCCGAGGGAAAGAAGGATTTCATAGGAAATCTCACGGTTTCTTTCGAGCTTTTCCTTTGTCAGTCCGCATTCGTTTCCGGGAACCTCGTCGATGCCGATCTTCTCCTTCGAGGAGGCCAGTAAGGAAGCGAGCTCCTGCTGGTCCTTCGCTGAACGCGCGCTGTCGGCCGCATAGGCGGCTTTCCGCTCGGCAGTAAGCTTTGTCATTTCTGCCTTGATGCGCTTCTGTTCATCCTGAAGGTTCTTGATCTTTTCCGTCGTCTTTGCGTACTCTTCCGCGTCAGCCTTGCTGCGCTTGTCGAGGGTCCAGAGGTAGTTTCTGGAATCAACGATATCATCGGCGCAGTTCTTGAGCTTCGCGGCATAATCCGCCTGCTCTTCCTCAGTCAGCGACTTCGCTGCCTTGATATCGTTCTGTTTCTGCTTGTAAGCCACATAATCGGCAGCGCCGCGTTCCAGCTTCGAGTATTCGTTCAGCTTCTTGTAGGAGTAGTTCATCAGCTTTTCGTTGATGCCCTCTACCTTCACATCGGTCTTGCTGAGCTCTTCATCATCGAAGATGATCGTGCCGTTGCTGATAAAGCCGTTGGTCTCCAGAAGGCCGGCAAAGGTCTTCGTCAGAACGGACTTACCGGAACCGGACTCGCCGACGATTGCCAGGGACTCATTTTCGTAGACATCCAGCGATACATTTCTGATCGCGGAAAGGATACGTCCGCGGACGTTGAACTTGACGTCAACGTTTTTCAGAGAAAGGAGAACCTTTTTATCGTTTTGTTCGCTCATTGGTTCCTCCTCTCTTACATATGTGTTCTCGGATCCGTTGCGTCAGCAAGGTTCTGTCCGAGAAGGTACAGGATGATGGTGATCGCCGAGGCAACCGCTACCGGCGGCCAGAATTCCCACGGATACTGCAGGAATGCCGACTGGCCCTGCTGAATCATACGTCCCAGAGACGGGATGGATGCGGAAAGACCGACACCGATGTAGGACAGGAACACTTCCATCGAAATGTAGGACGGAAGCTCCGTTGCCAGGATCGTAACAATAACCGAGGTCAAAAACGGCAGGATATTCTTGCTGATTACGCGCGGAATCGGGGTACCCAGACACCGGGAAGCCAGCGAATATTCTCTGTCTCGGATGATCATAACCTGCGTACGGAAGAAGTACGCAATGCCGAGCCAGCCGGTAATGGTCAACGCGAAAACGAAGGGCCAGAAACCGGAACCGATGATGTACACAAGGACCGTAATCAGAAGAATGTACGGAACGTTCGCAACGATGTTGTAGATAACCAGCATGAACGCGTCAAACTTCTTGCTGTAGCCCCAGACCGCACCGATGATGATACCGATGATCATGTTGATCGCCGCGCAGATAACCGCCAGAAGCAGCGAGGTCTTACTGGAGCTGATCACGCCGTAGAAGATCGAGTTGCCCATCGCGCCGGTACCCAGGATGTACTTCAGGCCGGAGCCCTTGAAGAAGCTCATCGCCTTGGTGGGGTTCAGGTTGTAGGCAGCAGCCGTCGATACGTTTTCAAACATATCATAAGGCCAGAAGAACGGCATGATAAAGGCAATCAGGATAATCAGCAGGAAGAAGATAATCAGGAAAATGTTGATTTTCTTCCGGAAGAATACTCTGAATACCGACTTCCAGTAGGAGTAACGGGGTGCGATGATCTTTTCAGAGGAAATGACATCGTTGTCGATGAAACGGAAGAGTTCGTCTTCGTTCTCGACTGCATTGGTTTTTTCAAAGTCAGCCATTATCTTCCGCCGCCTCCTTCCTCTGAAAGTGAAATACGCGGATCATACTTGGCAAGAAGAAGGTCGCCGAGGATGACCGAGATAATAGACAGAGAGGTATAGAATACGGTACATGCAACGATGATGCCGTTGTCATGTTGGTTGATGGCCGTCGTCAGCAGATTACCGACGCCGGGCACACCGTATACACGCTCTGTAATAATGGCGCCGGTTAAGCATCCGAGGATATTGCCCGGGATACCGTGCACCAGATAGATCATAGCATTTCTTGAGATATGGAAGCCGAAAATCTCACGCTCCGACAGACCTTCCGCACGCGCGAACTTGACATAGTCCGAGTTCATCTGGTCGATCATGTAACGGCGCATCCACTTCATCAGGGAGCCGATCGACGGAAGGGCCAGAGAAATTGTCGGAAGGATATAAGCAAGGAATTTCACTTCCGCATTCGCGAACTTATACGGCAGATGGAACAGCGTCGTGCCGATGGCCGCGAACATGAAAATATACGCCAGAGAAGGAACCGCCATGATGAAAATGATGTAGGCGTTGCCGAGCTTGTCGGCCAGCTTTTCCTTCTTCCGGGCCATCAGGATACCGAGCGGCAGACCTAAAATGTAAGCGATCACGGTCGCGATGATACCGATCACGAAGGAGTTCTCGATCATCGACATGCCGGCCTTGCGGTAGCTGTAAACCGTATAGCGGTCGGTAAACTGGGACTTTTCAAGATCTGAAAGCTCACCCTCCGCCGCGTTATAGGTCAGGGAGTGGAAGTCGATCGCGGTGTCTACATATTCATCGGTTCCGATCATCGTCGGATACTGCGTGGTCCTGGTCTGAAGCTCACCCTGCGGACTTGTAATAACGCCGGTGATCTCCTGTCCGCGGAAACGCGTATAGGACGTACCCAGATTCATATGAATAAAATTCTGATGAATGAAGGGGAAGCGGCTGTCAAAGTACAGCAGGTACTTGTGCTGCGTACCCGAACCGACAATGGCGAACAGACCCGAATACGGATCCTTTTCGAAACGGATATACCGCTCGGTCAGCCGTTCGTCCTTAACCATATTCTTCGTCTCTACCGAGAAGAAACCCTTGATGTAGTCCAGAAGACGGAAGAATACATTCTTCTCCTCTATCGCGATCAGATAGGCATTTCCGCCCGGCTTGGTCTTGCCGGACTTAAAGGTCACAGGCTGCAGATAACGGATGGAATAACCGTCGGCAGCATATTTATTCGCAAATTCCTGAACATCAGGATTCTGCTGGAAAGTAGCAGGATCGTTTATGGCCTTTTTTGCAGCTTTGTAATCTTCGTTCGAGGTGTACGCTTCACCGTCGGTCTCCATATACTTCTGCTTCAGGTATGTAGAGTAATCCGTATAATTCAGATAGCCGAACTTCTGATACTGGGTATACTCATAGATGGTACGGTCATTGAGGTTACGCTTGTTCCATGTATCGTCTGCCTGGAAAATAACGTTCCGGTTGATCAGACTGTAGACAAGAAGCATAACCGTCATGACAACAACAAGCAGTGAGAATATAGAGAACAGGATACGCTTCAGCATATATTTCTTCATTGCTTTTGTGGTACCTCCCTTCTCATGTCTCATTTCATGCAGAAATCTAAGTGATCTGTGCAAGGCTAAATTCTGCCTCCGGGCCAGATTTAAAAGAAAAGCCAGGAAACAGGATTTAACCTTCCACAAGGTCTCTTGTATCACCACATATTTTTAAGAACATAGGAGGACGAAGCGTCCTCCTATGCCCAAAAGCTGTTCTATTTTACTGAAAAAACAGAAATTAACAGAAATTAGAACAGACCGATGACCTTCGTCATGTAACCTGCACCTTCGCCAAGCATGGTGTCAAGGTATGTAGAAGGATCGCCGTAGTCCGGGCCCCAGCCTGAGCCGTAGAACATATCAAAGTTGCCGGCTTCACCGTTAGGAGCACGATAACCAGATGCATAGTAGTCATCGGTTGTGGTTGCTTCGATCATGTTGACCTGTACATTCTCTGCGCCAAGAACGCCCTCGATGCTTTCCTTGAAAGCAGCAGCCATAGCGGTGTTGGTGTCAGAAGAAGAAAGGTAAACAACGTCGATCTGGATCGGGTAAGAAACAGAATCGCCAAGTTCTTCCTTCGCAGCTTCGAAATACTTCACAGCTTCTTCCGGATGATACCAGCCGTCCTGCTGGTCAGCAACCTGGACTTCGCAGCCCATCTTGTCAAGATAGAACTGAACGATTTCGCCGTAGAAGGTGCCTGCCGCGAAGGTGTCGCCGTCAACGGTGGTGTCATTCTCGAGCTTGACAAATTCAGGATGCGTATACATGTTACGAAGGTTGGTGTTCTTCAGCTCTTCGCCACGGGATACCGCATTCTGGGTAGCCTTGTCGAACGAGTACAGAACTGCCTTACGGAAGTTCTTGTTCTGCATCGCAGTGTTCGTGTCGATCTTCTGCTGCTCGGTCTTCGGAGACTTGCAGGCGCCGGATTCGAGTTCGAACGTACCACGGTTCAGGTTCAGACCGCCGAAGTATGTGGTGGAAGTGGTTTCAGAGATATAAGCATACTTATCAAAGTTGCCGTCTTCTTTAGCCTTGTCAAGAAGGCCGTTGGCTGCGCCGAGGGTGATGCCTGCATAGGTGCCGGCAACAGTATCGTTGTAAAGCGCATCCGGGTTCGAGCCGTCATCATAGACCCACTTGATGGAGTCAAGAGTCGTGGTCTCAGCATCGTAGTAGTTGGGGTTCTTCACAACCAGGATTTCAGACTGGTCGTTCAGCTTCTGAAGAAGGAACGGTCCGCAGTAAACCTGAGAAGAAACATCATCAGCCTTACCAAAGGTATAGGTTGTGGAATCAGCCATTGCTTCCGCATACTCTTCTACACCGTAAACGCCGCCGTGAGCCTGATAGAAGGAATCACAGATCGGAAGGAAGCAGGAGTAGGTAAGCATGGTCAGGAAGTAAGAGGTCGGCTGCTGAAGAGTAACTTCAAGAGTATAGTCATCAACTGCCTTGTATCCTACATCATCCCAGCTGCCGCCGTTTGCATAGTAGTCGGTACCGCCGACGATAACGCCGTCGATCAGCCATTCAAGACCTTCCTGGCAGTCAAGCATGTGACGAAGACCGCATTCAAAGTCCTTCGCGGTAACTTCTGCATACTGCTGACCCTCAGAGGTGTACCAGTAAGCGCCCTTGCGGATGTGGAAGGTGTATTTCAGACCGTCTTCGGAAACTTCCCAGCTCTCAGCAAGCGCGGGCTCCATCTGAGACAGGCCGTTGTACTCAACAAGACCGTCAACCGTCTGAACCGTGATCTCGGTATCGGACTGCATGGAGGTGTTCAGCCAGTCAATCGTAGCCGGAGCGGTAGAGAATGTGGTAACATAGTCCTTCTGAAGGGTGTGGCCCTTGTCGGTCAGATACTTCGCAGCGTCGTATTCGCCTTCGCCTGCGACAGCCTTTGCCCACATGTCAAGAAGCTCGTTTCTCTCATCCGGGGTAAGGAACTCGTCAGAGATAACGATCGTGTGCCAACGGTCATCGTCATTGCCCCACTGAACATAAGGAATGGTTCTCGGAGCAACTCTCGAGATGGTGTAAGCACCGCCCTGTGTGGTGGTCGGGATGAACGCAGCGGAATCCAGCAGGTAAGCCTCAGCCTTAGCGAAAAGAACGAATCTCTCGTCAATGCTTTCAGCAGCCTTTGCTGCTTCCATGTACTCAGCGTATCCGCCAAGTGCATTTTCATACGCTTCTTCGTCGTCACCGCGGACATATTCAACTTCTTCGCCGCCTTCTTCAGCCGGAGTAGCTTCGGTGGTGTCCTCAGCAGCAGCTTCGGTGGTGTCTTCAGCAGCTTCTTCTGTCGTGGTTTCGACTTCGATTGCAGCCGTGGTTGTGTCCTCGGTTGCAGGTTTCGTACAAGCAGCCAGAGAGAATACCATTACAGCCGCCAGCACGATAGCCAGAAACTTCTTCATTTCGTTTCCTCCTCTTAAATTTATTGAACAAACGGTCTTGCGACCGGTGCTCACAGGATTGATATTCCGAAACGGCGGGATGTTTACCGATTTAGCACGTTAAAGCAAGTGCGTCCATTTCTGGAATAACTCTGATATTATAGCACAGTCAATATTCCTATGCAATAGTAAAATTCACGATTTATTCATAAATGTTTCACATTTTTGGCATGCAGTTCCGTCTTTTTTGCCCTGTCACACCCGCCCGTTGACGACCGGCGGGTCCATGTCGTGGTGCGACAGGCGCTCCCAGGCGACCTGCTCCCAGCGCGTGCCCGGCTTTCCGTAGTTGCAGTAGGGGTCGATGGAGATTCCGCCGCGCGGGTAGAATCTTCCCCAGACCTCGATGTATTTCGGGTCCATCAGCCGGATCAGGTCCTTCATGATCACATTCATGCAGTCCTCGTGGAAGTCCCCGTGCTCCCGGAAGGAGAAAAGATACAGCTTCAGGCTCTTGGACTCGACCATTTTCCGGCCGGGCACATAGCTGATCGTCACGGTGCCGAAGTCGGGCTGGCCGGTGATCGGACAGAGCGACGTGAATTCCGGACAGTTGAATTTGACGAAATAGTCATTTTCCGGATGCTTGTTGTCAAAGGTTTCCAGCACCTCCGGCGCGTAATCGGTGCTGTAGACCGTCTTCTTCGCGCCAAGAAGCGTCAGATTTTCATTCTCTTTATCACGCATTAAATCATCTCCTGACAAGTTCAGTCAATTTCCCGCCTTCAGGGCCGGATCCTCGACCCCGTTCAGCCGAAAGGCCTTCGCCCGGTCGATACAGGTCGCACATTTTCCGCAGGGACGGTCGCCGCCTTCGTAGCAGGACCAGGTCATTTCGTAAGGCACGCGAAGCTTCAGGCCCTTCTTCACAACCTCCGCCTTCGTGATCCCGACAAAGGGCGCCTCGATCGTGAGAAGATGTCCGGAGCCCTCGTAAATCGCCTTGTTCATCGCCTCGTTGAAGGCCGGCGAGCAGTCCGGATAGGCGGAACCGGCCGCGTCGTCCGCGTGCGCGCCGTAATAGATCACCTCGCAGTCGAAGGAAAGTGCGATCGAGGCGGCACTCGAAAGAAAGAGGCCGTTTCGGAAGGGAACATAGGTCGATACCGGCCGGGACCCCATCGTCTTTTTCACCTGCGCGCCGTAGCTTTCCTGCGGAATCTCCTGATCCGACTGCCGAAGAAGCGCCGAATCACTGTACTGAAAGATCTTCTGCAGATCCAGATGGATCCTGCGGACCCCGTAATAGCTGCAGATCTTCTCCGCCGCCTCCACTTCCTTCTCATGCTTCTGCCCGTAGCTCACGGACAGCGCAACCACTTCGTCTTTGCCGTACTTCTCCACCGCAATCGCAAGTGCCGTTGAAGAGTCCAGGCCGCCGGAGCAGAGTACCATCGCTTTTGCCATCTGTTTTCTCCTTTTTCAACTCCTATTTCAGATAGAACTGCAGGGACGGATCGTGCCGGAAGGCGCCGCGAAGCTCCGCGGTTTCCGTGACCGTATTCTGGTTTTTGATGCCGCGCGCCGTGACGCAGCTGTGCTTTCCGCTGATCAGCACGGCGACGTCCTCGGAGCCTGTGACCTTCGTCATGATATCCGCGATGTCGCAGCCGATTCTTTCCTGAAGCTGCAGGCGCTTTCCGGCCATTTCGACAATCCGGACAATCTTGCTGAGCCCGATCACGCGCCCCTTCGGCACATAGGCGACGGTCGCCTTCATATCGTACATCAGCGCGAGGTGGTGTTCGCAGTAGGAGAAAAAGCCGATATCCCGAAGGACGACCACATTCGTCTCCTCCGCTGCGCCCGGTTCGTCAAAGGTCTTGTCGAACATCGCGGCGATCTCGTCATTACTGTAATTCATGCCCTCGAAAACTTCTGCGGCCATCCTTGAAACGCGCTCCGGCGTGTCCTTCAGGCCCTCGCATTCCGGGTCCGCGCCCAGGGCTTCGAGGATCCCGCGGACATGAAGTCTGATTTTTTCCTGATCGATCATCATTTTCCTCCGATTACACGCCTCGTTTTTCCGGATCCCAGATCACCTTGTGAAGCTGGATCTGAAGCCGCACGTCATTGAGCTTCTGCGCCTTCATCCATTCCACGATGTCTTCCGGGTCAATCGCCCCGAATACCGGGCTCAGATACACACTGCAGCGTCCGGGAAGCGCATACTTTCTCATGATTTCCTCCGCCCGGGAAAGCTCCGAAGCGTTCGAAACGACGAACTTCACGGTATCGTTTTCCCCAAGAAGCGCAAGGTTTTCCGGCTTCATCCGGTGCTCCATCCCGGAGCCCGGAAGCTTCCAGTCCATCGTGAAGACCGGACGCAGCGGCGTTTCAGCGTGGCCCGGTTCCGAGGGCCCGGAAATCGCGCAGAATGGACCGAGATCCACTGCGCCGTTCGTCTCGATTTCCACACGGAGCGCTTCGTGAAGAAGAAGAGCAAGAAGCTTTCCCATCTCCTTCTGAAGAAGCGGTTCTCCGCCGGTCAGCGTGACATTTCGGATCCCGGTTTTTTTGATCCAGCGGGTCAGATCCTCCGGCGTTTCTTCCTCGTAGGGGCAGTCGGGCGCATTCGCCCATTTCGTGTCGCAGTAGCCGCAGCTTAAGTTGCAGCCCTGAAAGCGCACAAATACCGCGAGCTCCCCGGCTCTTCTGCCCTCTCCGTTGATACTGATAAATTTCTCGGCAACCTTCAAAATCTCTCTCCGTTTCGTCTTCTTATTCTTCGTAAATCGCACAGTTTCCGGGCGTCTCATAAACCTCCACCCGGTGCATCGGGAAGCCCTTTTCCTTCAGCTGCATGAAAAACCAGTGCGCGAAATTCTCCGCGGTCGGCCGAAACGGCAGCTGAATGATGCGGAAATCCTCCGATTTCAGCGCGAGAACCGTCGTCTCCTTCATCGAGCCCTCTTCAATGATCAGGCTGTGATCCAGACTGTCCGCGAGGTCTTTGAGCACCTTCTTCACCGTCGAAAAGTCCATCAGCATTCCCCGGTTCTGCGGATCCTCCCGAAGCTTCTCTCCCCGGATCTCTGCCGCAACGCGCCAGCGGTGTCCGTGCAGGTTCCGGCACTTTCCTTCATATTCCGACAAAAAATGCGCGGCGTCAAAGGACGCCTCCGTTTTCAGATAGTACATATGCGCTCCGTCTCTATCATTTTTTACTTCAGTTACAAAAAAGCGGCCCCAAAAAGAGCCGCTTTTTCCGTAATATCATGAACTGCAGTCTGCAGTCTGTCTATTATAGATCAACGGTCCTGGTTTTATTTAACGACAGGTAATCCCGACCATTCTTACTGTCGATGAATTGTGTGCCCCTGAAGGTCACAGTGTTGTATAATAGCACAGTTTCTCCGGGAATGCAAATACTTTTTCCCCGAAAACCTTTCCGATCAGCTGGCCTTCCTGGTCTCCTTCTCGGTTTCCTCTTCGGATTCTTCCTCCGTCTTGGATTCTTCCTTGGTTTCTTCCTCGGCTTCGGTCTCCTCTTCTTCGGCGGTTTCTTCCTCGCTCAGTTCAGCTTCTTCGGTCTCTTCGGCCATGTCCTCACCAAGCGCCTGATACATCATCATGATCGCCTTCTTGAGGTCTTCTTCCGTCAGATCGCCGGTCTTATAGGCTTCCACGATCTTCCGTGCGTAGTCCGAAGGCTCGAGCTGAATGTCCGCGCCGAAGCATTCTTCAAGGAAGGCCATTTCCTGGTCGATTGCTTCCTCGATGTCCTCCGGAAGCTCTGCCGCTTCTTTTCTCACGACGTCTTCGCCGTAGATCGTCACAAAATCATTTTTCATCGAGATCGGCACGAAGCCCATTTCGATGCAGGAAGCCTCCATCTTGGCCGCCTTCTTCTCATTGCCGTTCTCACGCTCGGTGTCATCGCAGCAGAGCATGAAGGCCATCGCGTCGTACTTGTTGTCCCAGCAGGTGAATTCCGCCATCGGAATATCGCCGGAGCTGTTGCCGAAGCTGAGTACGGGCTTCTGTCCGATGTGCTCCATGATCTGGGTAATCTTGTTGGACTTGACGTTTTTCAGCATCAGCTCGTTGGAAAGCACCAGCTCGTCGTCTTTCGCAAATACATAATCATAACCGCCGTCTTCTCCCTGGCCGGAAGCGACCACGAGCGTATCCGTGCCGATCACCTGAGATCTCGGAAGACCGCACACCTCGGCTGCCAGCTCACGGACGAAATTGCGGCCGGAGCCGCTGACGATATATACCGTGAAATCTTTTTCCTTGAGATAATCCACCACCTGAAGCATCGGCTGATAGAAGGCTTCGCCGACCTTCATATTCTCGTAGCCGAATGCCGGCAGCGCGAAAATGTCCGAAAGGTAATTCTGGTAATCCTCAAAGGTCATGCCGGCAAAGGCCTTCGTCTCCGCCTCAATCTGACGCATCTCGAGATCCTCCGGGAACTCCCCGGTAATCGCAGCCTGGACGATGTCTCTTGCAAGCTGCTCTTCCTCTTCGGTTGCTTCGTAGCTCGGATCAAACATCGCGCGTTTTACAAAAAGCAGCCACTCCAGGTAAATCGGATCGGTTTCGCAGAAAAGCGTGCCGTCCAGGTCAAATACCGCAATCCGGTCTTCCTCGGGGATGAATTCTTCCCCTTCCTCATCCGTCACCGCATCGACATAGTCGATCAGCATCTTCGCCGCTTCGGAGTCCTCCGCAAAAAGGCTCAGCGTCGTTTCTTCCGCAGCTTCTTCTGTCTTCTTCTCGTCGTCATCCTTGGCGGCAAAAGCCGGAACAGCCGCGAGAACCAGCATCACAGCGACCAGTAAAAGTGCAAGTGTTTTTTTCCAGTACTTCATTTTCATCCTCCCTTTTGAAATATTGTATTGATCCCGTCCACACGGAACTGTATCAGGAAAGTGTTGCAAGCATCACTGCCTTAATCGTATGCATGCGGTTTTCCGCCTCATCAAATACCACGGACTGCGGCGACTCGAAGACTTCGTCCGTCACTTCCATCTCGCTGAGTCCGTATTTCTCGTGAATCTGCGCGCCGATGCCGGTGTGCAGGTCGTGGAAGGCGGGAAGGCAGTGCATGAATACCGCCTGCGGGCCTGCGTTCTCCATCATCTTTTGATTGACCTGATACGGGGAAAGCTCGCGGATCCGCTCCTCCCACACCTCGTCCGGCTCGCCCATGGACACCCAGACGTCGGTGTACAGGACATCTGCGCCCGCAACGCCCGCAACCGGGTCATCCGTCAGCGTCACGGAGCCGCCGGACTTCTCGGCAAGCGCGCGGCAGGTCTTCACCAGCTCCGGATCCGGGAAGTATTTCGGGTTCGAAACCAGGGAAATGTGCAGGCCGAGCTTGGCCGCGACGACCATCAGCGAATTACCGGTATTGTAGCGCGCGTCTCCGAGATAGGAAAGCTTAATCCCCTGAAGACGGCCGAAATGTTCCCGGATCGTCAGCATATCCGCCAGCATCTGTGTCGGATGGAATTCATTCGTCAGGCCGTTCCAGACCGGAACGTCCGCGTACTTTGCAATGGTCTCCACGATCTCCTGACCGAAGCCGCGGTACTCGATGCCGTCGTACATTCTCGAGAGCACGCGGGCGGTATCGGCGATGCTTTCCTTCTTCCCGAGCTGCGAGGCCTGCGGATCCAGGAAGGTCGTTCCCATGCCCAGGTCATGCGCCGCCACTTCAAAGGCGCAGCGCGTTCTTGTCGAGGTCTTCTCGAAAATCAGCGCGACATTTTTTCCGCGCAGACTGTCATGAAGAATTCCGGCCTTTTTCTTCGCCTTCAGATCGGCCGCAAGGTCCAGAAGATCAATGATTTCTTCGGGTGTGTAATCCAGCAGTTTCAGAAAATCTCTGTTTTTCAATGTCATCTTGTCTCCTCACTCTCCGCTGATCTGGGCGCCGCTGAACAGAATGGACGGGCAGGCCACCTGCCGGTAGGACCATTCAAGGTCCGAGCCGACCGAAACGACCTCATTCATCAGTTCCAGATAATTGCCGGCGACCGTGATCAGGCTGACGCCGAAGCTTTTTTCTCCGTCTTTTACATAGTATCCCGAGCACTGCAGCGAGAAATCCGTCGTCACCGGATTCACCCCGGCATGCAGTCCCGCGAGGCTCGTAATCACAAGGCCTTCGCCCATTTCCTTCTGCAGCTCCTCAAGGCTCTTCTCGCCCGGGACAATCATGCAGTTATGCGGGCAAACCTCCACCGGCGATGCGTACCCGCGCTTGAAGCCGTTTCCGGTGCTTTTTGTGCCGGCCGCCAGGGCGGATTTCATGCTGTGAAGCGCGGTCTCGAATACCCCGTCCTTCACGAGCGCCTTCTCCCTGGTCGGGCAGCCTTCGTCGTCGTAATTCGCGACAGAAAGCGTGTCGGTATTTTTCGGATTGTCGATCACGCTGATCTTCTCCGAGAAGATCTTTTCATGCAGCCGGTCGCGGATCGGCGAGATGCCCTTGTTGATCGCATCGCCCGAGAACATGCCCGACATGACCATAAAAAGGCTGGTCATCGCATCCTTTTCGAGGATGATTCTGTAATTTCCGGTCGGAAGCGAACGGCCGCCGAGCTTTCCAAGAAGCCTTTCGGCAAGCTTGTCGGAAAAAGCGTCCGCATCGAATGCCCCGAGATTTTCCACGACCTCCACCTTGAAGTCGGTCTTGATCTCCTCCTTCTCACGCGCCGCGGCTTCCGCGGAGAGCACCTGGTACTCGCTCTCCTCCGACACCGAAAGCCCGAGAGAATTCGTGATCATGCGGACTTCCTTTTCTTCCTCCCAGGAGACGCCGCCGACCTGGAAGATTCTGGGGTCTGCCTGCAGGATTTTCTGCTCCACGAGCCGGAGCGTTTCCTTGATCTTCTCAACGGACGGCCGGACAAAATGCTTCTTCGAAACGGCGCGCTCCGTCTCTTCGGGGCCGGAAAGAAGCGCCAGCTCTTCGGTGCTGACGGCCTTCGCCTGCTCCAGAAGCGAGCCGAGGATCTCGTCCATTTTCAGGTCGTCCGCCTGTTCAAGCGCCATTTCCGCCTGTTTTCCGTCCACGATCGCGCGAAGCGAGGTACCGAGGATCCGGCTGGTCGTGAAGCTGTCGACCTTTCCCTCATAGAGGCTGATGCTGCGCTTTACGGAAAGCAGCTCATAGATTTCCAGGTCCGTGATGCCGAGTTCTTTCGCACGGCTGATCCAACGTGTCTTATTCATTTGCCGTACCTCCTACCGTGATCGAAGACACACGGATTGCGGGCTGGCCGACGTCTGTCGGAATCGATCCCGACATCGAGCCGCACATGCCCTGTCCGCGTTCCAGATTATTGCTGACCTTGTCAATGTTCATCAGGATATCCGCGCCGTTGCCGATCAGCGACGCGCCCTTCACGGGGTAGGTAATCTTTCCGTTCTCGATCAGATATCCTTCCTTGACCGCAAAGTTGAATTCGCCGGTCTGCGGATTCACCGAGCCGCCGCCCATTTTCTTCGCGTAGAGGCCGCGCTCGATGCCCTCGAAAAGACTCTCGAAGCTGTCCGTTCCGGCGCAGATAAAGGTATTGCTCATGCGGGAGGTCGGTTCGTATTTGTAGCTCTGCCTGCGTCCCGAGCCGGTGGATTCTTCGCCCATCCGCCGCCCGTTCATCCGGTCGATCATATAAGACTGCAGGATGCCGTCCCTGATCAGGACGCGGCATTTCTGGAAATTGCCCTCATCGTCGATATTCTGGGAGCCCCAGGCATTCGGAATGGTTCCGTCGTCCACCGCGCTCACGCAGGGGGCGGCAATCCGCTGGCCCTTCTTTCCGGCAAAGACGCTCTGGTTTCTCGCGACGCCTGTCGCCTCGAGCGCATGGCCGCAGGCCTCGTGGAAAATGACCCCGCCGAAGGCATTGTCGATCACGACGGGCATCTTTCCGGACGGGCAGTCCCGCGCACTCAGCATCGTGATTGCCTGTTCAGCAGCCGTCTTTCCGATCTCCTCCGGCTGCATTTCCCGGTAAAACTCCAGGCCCTTTCCGGCGCCCGGCCGGTCGCCGCCGTTTACAAAAAGCGCGCCGTCTTTCGCATAGGCTTCGCAGAAGAGCCGGGTTCTCACGCGCAGGTCGCTGATCAGACGGCCTTCGCTGTTACTGATCTGCACCTCCTCCCGGAAGTTCAGAAGCCGCCCCGAGGTCTTGACAATCCGCGGATCATAGGCTCTTGCCGCGCGCTCCGCCCGGTACAGAAGCTCCGTCTTCTCCTGCAGCGGCACCTGCCGGTAATCAATCTCGACCGGGTGACGGTTTTCATATTCCACACGGGTCAGGGAAACGGGCTTCTTTTCCGTCTGACCCCTTTCATTCTCTTCGTCTTTAATCGCGCCGCGAAGGTCGTCGATCAGCGAGAAAAGCGCCTCGTCAGAGGTATCGTTACTGTAGCCGTACACCGACTGCAGCCCGCGGTACAGGCGGATGCCCATGCCGGAAATGATCTGACGGTCCGTGCGCTCCACCTGAAGATCCAGGGTCTCCAGCGTTTCATTTTCCTCGTACTCTTCGAAGATCTCCGCAAAATCACAGTCACTGTCCATGCAGCGCGTAAGAAGCAGTTCAAGCTTTTCCTGATCAAGCATAGATGAAGTCTCCTTTTCCAGCCAAAAACTCTGACAACATCTTATCTCATTCAGGTCTCTTTTGCAAGAAAAACCTTCGATTTTTCGAATTCCATACACAAATAGTAGTGTTTTTAAAGGTTTTATACACAAGATGTATTGCTTCTTCGGAACAACGTGATTTTTTCTCTCTTTTTTTGACGAAAAAGACTTGCGCTGCTGTCCCGCCCTCTGCTACATTAATACTGCAGGCAGGAAACACACAGAAAGAGCACACGACGCGCACCGGGCGTACCGGCAACAAGCTGATTGGAAAATGTCTTCTCTTCTTTCCCGTGTGTGACCGGCCGGTGCAGGCAGGAAGCTGTTTCGGGCGAAATGATATTACATCACGGCAGTAACTCCACCTATACTGCGATCCTGACAATCTCACAATTCCATTCTTTTTCCGGGGAGAAAATGGAACCCGGAAAAACGAGTCTTCCGGGACAAATTCCCCGTCTTTTTCAGGCAGGTCATGTAAATGGAAGGACATTCCCGCGACTGGATGGCGGAAACACTCCAATCTGTCCCCCGGATCCCACGAATTAGCAGACGTTTCGAAGCATCCTTCGCCTTCACCCGCCGCGGTGCCGAAAAGCCGCAACAAAAATCACGAAAAGGAGGGCAATTTTACGGATACGCCTTTTTAGTGAGCGGCACCGCGTAAGAAAACGGCCGCTTTGGGCGCCACCCAAAACGGCCGTTTTCTCAGTTGCCATGCATTCAGGCTTGCATCAGATCATGCCTGCCTTCAGGAAAAATTTTCTCGCTTCCTCTTCGGAATCCGCGATTCCGATCGTCCCGCCGAGCTTCTGAAGCTTCTCGACGAAATCTTCATAGCCGCGGAGGATATAGTTGATGTCTTCCACGACAGACTCTCCGCTTGCGGCAAGCGCCGCGATCACAAGAGCTGCGCCGGCGCGCAGATCCGGCGCCACCAGTTCAGCGCCTTTAAGTTCCTGCACACCGCTGATGATCGCGATATTGCCCTCGACAGAAATATGCGTGCCCATGCGGTTCAGTTCATCCACGTATTTGAAACGGTTTTCGAAAATCGTCTCGTTGACCGTGCTGGTGCCGTTGGCCGTAGCCAGCACAACCGCGATCTGCGGCTGCATGTCAGTCGGGAAACCGGGATACGGCAGCGTCTTGATCTTTGCCGGACGAAGCGGACGGTCTGCAGTGACACGCACCGCGTCGTCGTACTCCTGTACTTCGCATCCGATCTCACGAAGCTTCTGACTGATGCATTCCAGATGCTTGGGGATGACATTTTTCACTAAAATACTGCCTCTGGTGGCAGCCGCTGCCGCCATGAAGGTTCCGGCCTCAATCTGGTCCGGAATGACCGAATAGTCGGTCCCGTGCAGCTTTTCCACGCCGTCAATGCGGATCACATCGGTACCCGCGCCCTTGATCCGCGCGCCCATACTGTTGAGGAAGTTCGCGACGTCGACGACATGCGGTTCTCTTGCGGCATTTTCCAGGACGGTCCGTCCTTTGGCGAAAACCGCCGCGAGCATGACATTAATGGTGGCGCCGACCGTGACCGTATCAAAATAGATATTCGCGCCGTGCAGCGATTCCGCCTCCACGAGCACCATGCTGTTTCTGATACTGGTCCGCGCGCCGAGCGCTTCAAAGCCCTTCAGATGCTGGTCGATCGGACGGCTGCCGATCGTGCATCCGCCCGGAAGCGCGACCTCCGCATAGCGGTATTTCCCGAGAAGCGCACCGAGCATATAGTAGCCTGCACGCATTCTGCGGATATAGCGGTTATTGACGATATAGCTCCTGATGGAAGCGCCGTTCATCCGGACCTCATGGCGCGACAGCCGATCAACGACTGCTCCGGTATCCTGGATCGCCTCCAGAAGAGTATTCACGTCGCTCACGTCGGGGATATTGCGGACATAAACATCCTCATCCGCCATAATTGAAGCTGCGAGAAGACCGAGTGCCGCATTTTTGGCACCCGCGATCGCAGTTTCTCCCCGAAGCGGCACGCCGCCTTTTATTACAAATTCCTTCATATACGCTTCTTGTACTCCGCTGTTTCTGTTTCGGACCTTCAGAATTCCCCCATTTCAGGAGTTAATCTGAGTATATCACAAAAGCATTTCACTGTAAAGAGAAATGTTACATAATTGTGAAGCAATCGTTACCTTTTCATTGCTTGTGCGCTTTGTGAAAATTTACCACAAATTTCATCTGCCGAATCCGCTCCTTTGTGATAATTTACAGTTTGTTATTCTGGTGTTCATAAACTGTTCATAATTATGGCTTATGCTCTAAGCAACAAGAACAGAGACAGATTCTTCATTTTGTGGTTGATTTTCTTGATGTTTTTCATAATTCCCCCGAGCCTAACCAACTCGGGGGCTCCTCTTTTTACGGCGTTTTTGCACACAATCAGAGCGGCCCCGGATCCAAAAGACCCCGGGCCGCTCTTTTACAGTCCGTTTCTGTTATTCGGCTTCAGTCTCTTCTTCGGCTGCTTCCGTTTCTTCCGCTGCTTCTTCAGTTTCGGCTTCCGTTGCCGTGCCTTCGATATCGGCATAATCCTGAAGGATCAGGTTGGTTTCGTTATAGAGGTCCGCTGCGCTCTCCGCCTTCGCCTTCTGCTGATTGACGATCGTAATCACAAGTCCGGTGATCAGGCCGATCACGACAACCGCAAGCGCTGCCCACAGTCCGAGCTTACGGAGCTTCTCAATTCTTTTCTGCTTCGCGATCTCCTCCTTGCGGGTTTTCTTCGACGCTTTGTATTCCTCAACCTTCTTCTGACTCATTTTTCAGAACCCTTTCTATGCTTGTCCAAGTTTCAGACAGTCCCGCCGGGCAACTCTCCCAGCCGAACAGTAATAGATCATACCACAGGATCCGCCGAAAATCAAGCCCCCGGCGTTTTCCTCTTTTTCGCCCTCAGTTAATCCTCATATCCATTCGGATTGTTTTTCTGCCAGTTCCAGGAATCCGCGCACATTTTCCGGAGGTCAAACTGCGTCTTCCAACCCATCTCCCGGTAGGCCTTTGAGGGATCCGAATAGGTCACGGGTACATCACCGGGCCGGCGGTCTGCAAATTTGTAGGGAATCGTGAGGTTGTTCGCCTCCTGGAAGGCGTTCACGACGTCCAGCACGCTGTAGCCGATGCCGGTTCCGAGATTGCAGATGAAAAGCCCCGGATTCTCCTGAATCTTCTCGATGGCCGCAACATGACCGAGCGCGAGATCCACGACATGGATATAATCCCGGATGCAGGTGCCGTCCGGCGTATCGTAGTCCTTGCCGTAAATGCTGAGCATTTCGCGCTTTCCGACCGCGACCTGCGTGATATAGGGCATCAGGTTATTCGGAATTCCGTTCGGATTCTCGCCGATCGTGCCGCTCTCATGCGCGCCGATCGGGTTGAAGTACCGCAGAAGCACGACATTGAATTCGGGGTCCGCCTTCTGAATATCCGTCAGGATCTGTTCAAGCATCGACTTGGTCCAGCCGTAGGGATTCGTGCACTGGCCCTTCGGGCAGTTCTCGGTGATCGGGATCTCCTGCGGCTCGCCGTATACGGTCGCGGAAGAGCTGAAGATGATATTCTTTACGCCGTGTCTTCTCATCACATCCACGAGCACCAGCGTTCCGCCGATATTATTTTCATAATATTCCCAGGGCTTCGCAACGCTCTCGCCGACGGCCTTCAGCCCCGCAAAATGGATCACGCAGTCGATCTCGTTTTCCGAAAAGACCTGCTCGAGGCCGATCCGGTCACGGATATCCACGCGGTAGAAGGGAACCTTCTTTCCGGTAATCTTCTCCACGCGGGGAAGCACCTTCTCGCTGGAATTGATCAGGTTGTCAATCACAACGACGTCATAGCCACGGTTCTGCAGTTCCACAACGGTATGGCTGCCGATATAGCCGGCGCCGCCTGTCACAAGTATTGCCATTTTCAATCTCCT
>CAMOZF010000005.1 GCA_946630765.1 uncultured Lachnospiraceae bacterium
GGGAGAATCACGATCTGAACCTGCTTCTCGCGCTGATCCGTGCGATGCAGGAGAAATACAATATCGACCCCGAGCGCATTTTCATGCAGGGCATGTCCATGGGCAACCTCATGACGCACCAGTTCTCGCGTTACTACGGAAATCTCCTCGCGGGGGCTGCGGGTGCCGGCGCGCAGACCTGGCCCTGCGCATTATTCGAGAAGGACGGGACGATCCGAAACGCCGCAGGACCCGTCGCAGTCTGGCAGGCGCGCCCCGAGCATAACCAGTTCGAAGGCGACTACGAAGGGGAAGCGCTGAATTTCAAGATGGGCCGCTGGTACTGGCTGAAGATCAACGAAGCCTGCCCGGTTCCCGAGATTTCCATTGTCGGCGAGGACAATTTCGCCTTCTACCACGGAAAGAAGGCGAACCTCGTCTTCCACGACATCAAAAACCGTGACCACGGCCAGAAGCTGGACGAAGCGTTCCTGTACTGGGATTACTTCTTCTCGGGCTTACGAAGGAAAGCCGACGGAACGATTGAACAGGGGCCGACAAGACTCCCCTTAAAGCGGGATGATTTCCAGGCAGCTTTTGCAGAGGGCGCGCCGAGCATGCTTTATAACGGTGAAATCCTGCCGCTTTCCCATGCGCCGCTTTTCTGGCAGAAACTGAAATACCACGGCTTAAACGGCGGTGCGAAGGTCCGGGGCGAGTATCTGATGGTTCCGGCGGAGGCGCTTGCAAAAATCGCGGGCGGAAGCTATGAGACCTCGGAGGAGGGCCTAAGCGGCGTAATCCGTCTCCCGGACGGACGGCGGCTGCAGTTCGCGCGCGGCGTCATCGGCTGCATGATCGGAGATACGATGCGGCAGATGTACGTGGAATGCATCGAAAGGGACGGCGTTTTGATGCTGAGCCTCGAGTGGTTCTCGCGCTGCTTCTTCAACTGGGATGTCAGCGTCCATAACGGGGCGGCCTACGTCACGGACCACTGGGCGGAACTGTCCTATTTTACGGCGGACCTTCTGAAGGACCTTCTGAACGGCCGCTATGAACTGGAGTTCACGGAGCAGGAAATCATGGAAAGACAGAAATATTTTACGAGCGATGACCTGCCGCCGATTGCAGCAAAATAAATTTGAGAAAGAGGAGAAAACATCATGGAAGGTAAGATTTTCCTGCGCCCGGGCACACCGGACGATGCGAACCGCGACTACCTGCCCGAATCGATTTTCGGCAGCGATATCGTTGTCAATGAGAACGGCAACAACTCCCAGCCGCATCCGAAGAACCTCGTGGAAAAGCACGAAATCCTTTTCGGAGACGAAGAGGACACCTGGTTCGAATATGTTCCGGACACGTATGATCCTGAGAAAAAAACACCACTGGTTGTGTCACTTCACGGCGGCTTAATGTCCGGCTGGGGCCAGTGCATTTACACCTCCTGGACCTATGTGGCGGACCGCGAAGGCTTTATCGTCGTCTTCCCCAACGCGCATGAGCACAAGTTCTGGAATGTCTGGGAAGGCCGGCCGAAGTTCGCGGACGGTACGGAGCTTAAGGAAGGCCCCGGCGGCATGCCGCTTCCGAAGATCCAGGATTCCTTCGTGGACGGCCCGGACTGCGGCCAGGTGCTCGCACTGATTGAAAACTGCAAGTCTCGTTTCAATATCGATCCGGGCCGCATTTTTGTGCAGGGCATGTCGATGGGCGGCATGATGACATCAATGATGGTGCACTATTTTGGCGAGAAGTTTGCGGGCTTTGCGACCGCCGGCGCACCTTCAGGCGCTCCCCGCGGCGTGAAGAATGCGGATCCTTCCGAGCACGGACCGATTTCGGGCTTTATCAGCATGCCCGAATTCAATGGCTTCGACAAGAACCCCGACCGCTCCCGTGAAGACATTGAAGGCGTTAAAAACGCGGTTCACTACTGGACTTCCGTCAATGACTGCACCGCTCTTCCCGAGATCATGCTCGAGGGCGAGGACAACTATTTCTTCTATACCGGAAAGAAAGCGAATTTCACGCTGCGCGTGATCAAAAACCGCGACCACGGCCAGACGCTCGATGACGCGGAGCTTGTCTGGGATTACTGCTTCAGCGGAATCCGCCGGGACGAAAATGGAGAGATCGTACAGGGCGGCACAAAGCTTCCAAGAAAGGGCGACAGCTTCGGCATCGCGCTTGCCCTTGGCAAGGAGAATGCGCTGGTGAATTCGAAGCCTGTACGGCTTCAGGTTCCGGCCTTTAAGCACCAGAAACTGAAATACCACGGTCTCGACGGCGGAGAACTGGTACGCGGCGAATACTTCTACGCTCCGGTTTCCTTCCTCGCACAGGCCATCGGCGCGGAGTGCGACATGGCTGCGGACGGACGCACGGCGGTACTCGTGCTTCCGGATAAGCGCGTTGTGGAGTTTGCGCAGGGCTCGATCGGCTGCGTGATCGACAACAAGATTTATTCGATGGACTGCGAGGCTGTGATCCGGGACGGCGCTCTTTGCCTTCCGGTCGAATGGTTCTTCCACAGGCTCATGAAGTGCTTCACCTCCGAAAACCGCGGTGTCCTGTATATCACCGACCACTACATTGAGCTTGCAGTGCATACGGCAGCGCTCATTGAGGAAATCCTCGAACAGTAACAGTATACGGCACTTTTGCTTTCCCGGGTCTGGAACCCACGTCCCGGCCCGGGAAAGCCTTTTACTTAGGAGAAAAGCTTATGAATCGTGAACTTTACCTTAGACCCGGTACGCCGGACGATGACAACCGCGACTATCTGCCGCAGCGCATCAAGGGCTCCGACATTGTCGTCAATGAGAACGGAAATAATTCCCAGCCCTATCCCGAGCGCCTGAAGGAGTTTCATGCGGAGCTTGTTCCGGGGCAGGGAGAGGACAGCTGGTATGAATATGTCCCGGAAAGCTATGATCCTTCGAAGAAAACGCCTCTCGTCTTCTCGATGCACGGCGGAATTATGTCGGGCTGGGGCCAGTGCATTTACACCTCCTGGAGTTATGTGGCGGACCGGGACGGCATTATTGTCGTCTTCCCCGACGCGCACAACAAGCGTTTCTGGGAGCAGATGCCGTCACTGGAGAGCGAGTATAATAAACAGGTGGCGGGGCTGCCGCTTCCGGACCCGACCGAAAGGATTGAGGATCACAGGGACTGCAATTTTGTCCTTGCGCTTCTCGGGCTTCTGAAAGAGAAATACAATATCGACGACGGCCGGATCTTCATGCAGGGCATGTCGGCCGGAAACATGATGACTGCGCTCTTCTCGCGTTATTATGGAAATATTCTCGCAGGCGCGGCCGGATCCGCCGGCCCGGGAAGTCTTTCCCTGCTCTTTGACGAGGAAGGAAAGCTCATGAACCAGGGCGGACCCCTGGGAATCTGGCAGACCCGGCCCGAAAACAACGGCTTCGGGATGCGCGATTTCCCGAAAGAAGCGGATATCGACCGCTATAACCGGGTCTACTGGATGAAAATCAACGAAGTGGATCCGGTCCCGGAGATCAGCGTGATCGGCGAAGATAATTTCGCTTTCTACAAGGGCAAAAAAGCACCGCTTGTCTTCATGGACGTCAAGAACCGGGATCACGGCCAGAAGCTCGATGAAGCTTTCCTGCAGTGGGACTATTTCCTCTCGGGACTCCGGCGGCTTCCGGACGGTACAATCGTCGACGAGGGCAGCATTACCGAAAGGAAGGGAGACCGCGTTTCCTTCGCCTTTGCCGCGGGTGCGGACAAGGCCTGGGCAGATCAGCGGATTGTCAGGCTTTCTGAGGCGCCTGTAAAATGGCAGAAGCTGAAATACCACGGTCTGGAGGGCGGACAGAAGGTCCGGGGCGAATATCTGATGGTCGCGGTAAAGGATCTCGCGGCGGCTGTCGGCGCGAAGTACACATCCCCGGAAGACGGCCTTCACGCGGACGTCATCCTTCCGGACGGCAGGAAGCTGCAGTTTGCCAGAGGCTCCATCGGCTGCTTCATCAATGACTCTATGCGCCAGATGTACGTCGAGGCGATTCACAGGAACGGAAAACTCTTGGTTTCCGCCGAGTGGTTTATGCGGTATCTTTTCGGATATTGCGTCTCGGAATGTCATGACATGATCTATGTGACCGACCACCACGCAGAGCTTTCGTACTTCCTCGCGGACCTGATTCTTGATCTTCTCATGGACCGCGCAGTGCCGGAAGATTTCGCCCGCGCACGGAAAATCAACTGGCTTGGAGGTGAGGACTTTGAATAACGAATGGATCCTTCTTCCCGGTACGCCGGACGATGACAACCGGGATTACCTGCCGGAAAAAATCAAGGGCTCGGACATCGTTGTCAATGAGAACGGCAATAATTCCCAGCCTTACCCGAAGCGGCTTTCGGAGCATCACGAGGACCTTCTTCATGACGGGCATCCCGGCACCTGGTACGAATATGTTCCGGAAAGCTACGACCCTGAGAAGAAAACACCCCTCGTGCTTTCGATGCACGGGGGCTTAATGACCGGCTGGGGCCAGTGCATTTACACCTCCTGGTCCCTGATGGCGGAGCAGCACGGCTTTATCGCAGCCTTCCCGGACGCGGCGAAGAACCGCCTCTGGGCGGATGAATGGGGCAAATGGCTGTATGACGAGAAGGAGAGCGGCGAAGGCTCCGAGAACATTCCTCCGAACCTCGACGCTTCGCCTGAGGATATCCGGGAAAACCGGGACATCAATTTCACCTGCGCGCTCATCGAACGGCTCTCAGAAAAGTACAACATTGACCGCGGCCGCATTTATATGCAGGGCATGTCGATGGGCAATATGATGACTGCCATGTTTGCGCGCCACAAGGGCTACATCTTAGCCGGCGCCGCGGGCTCGGCCTGCGCGACCTTTCTCTCTGTCCTGTATGATCAAGAGGGGAACATCAAAAACACCGCCGGCCCGGTCCCGGTATGGCAGAGCCGGCCGGAGAGAAACAATGTTCCGGAGGACACGGAGCTTCAGAAGTATGTGAACCGCATGAACAAGTACTACTGGATGAAGCTTGACGGCTGCGATCCGGTGCCTCAGATCAGTATCGTCGGCGAGAACAATTTCGCCTTCTACAAAGGGGAAAAGGGCGACGTCGTGTATCTGGACATCAAGAACCGCGACCACGGGCAGACCTTCGACGATGCGGCGCTTGTCTGGAACTATTTCTTCTCCGGACTTCGGAGAAATGAAGACGGCACGATTGAACGGCTGGAAAGCAATCGCACGCGTAAGGGCGACGCCTTCTCGCTGGCTTTTGCGGAAGGGAAGAGGAACGCCTGGCACAATAACCGGATCGAGCCGATGTCCGCGAAGGCGCTCCTATGGCAGAAGCTGAAATACCACGGGCTCGACGGCGATGCGAAGGTCCGCGGCGAATACCTCATGGTTCCGCTCTCGTATCTTTCGGAGGCGTTCGGGGCAAAGTACGAATCACAGCGCGATAACCGTATGGTGCGCATGACGCTTCCGGACGGAAGAGTACTGCAGTTCGCGGAAGGCTCGATCGCCTGCATGATCGATTCGGACCTGCGTTCCATGTACTGCGAAGCGCTGTATCGCGAGGGTGAGCTCCTGGTCCCGGTTTCCTGGTTCCTGCGGTACCTGCTTAACCTCCATGTTTCCGAATGCGGCGGCGTCCTGTACGCGACGGATCATTTTAACGAACTGTCACTGTACATGGCGGACATCCTGACGGAAGCGCTGGAAAACGGCGGAGAATACCCGGACTACGAAGCGATCGGCATGTGCCGCTGAAATCCGGACTGTATTTGGAAGAAAAGACAGTCACGAGATTTTTATAAATGATTCGAATGTTTTTCATAGACAATTTCACATAAAGAAGCTATGCTTTACCCATGGAGGTGACTCGCATGAATTTTGAAAAAGTAACCGCATACCTTGATTCCCTTGAGGAAAAGTACGGCGTGCCCGCCGTCGACTGCAAGGTCCAGAAGGAGCACGAGACGATTTACCGTCATATGACCGGATACAATGACTACGCGAAGACGAAACCGGTTTCCCAGACGGACCTGTACGACATTTACTCGATGTCGAAAATCGCGACGATGACCGCAGTGATGCAGCTTGTGGAGCGGGGCGAAATCAGCCTCGATGACGAGCTGACGAAATTCCTGCCGG
Organism: uncultured Lachnospiraceae bacterium; assembly: GCA_946630765.1. The sequence continues at coordinate 6,156 of CAMOZF010000005.1, forward strand.
AATTTGCGGAAATGTACTATGATCCGGACTTCAAATTCGGCTGGCCGATGGTGATGCCGACGAGGGAAACCGCGACGAAAAAGGCCGTCAATCCGATCAAAATCTGGAACCTGATGTCCATGACCGCCGGACTTGGCTATGATATCAATTCCGAGCCGATCAGGGAACTTCAGGAGAAGACCAACCGTCAGGGGTCGACGCGCGAATTTATGAAGGCGATTGCAAAGACTCCCCTCCTCTACGAGCCGAATACTCATTATATGTACTCTCTGGCGCATGACGTGCTGGCGGGAGTTGTCGAGGTCGTCTCAGGGATGACCTTCGGCGAATATATGAAGAAGAATATCTTTGAACCCCTCGGGATGAAGGAAATCTGGTACCAGGTGCCGAAGTCCGAAGCCTACCGGCTGGCGGCGCAGTACAGTCTTAACATGGTCACGCAGGAGATGACGCGCCAGGAAGGAAACGTGTTCCGGCTGTCGGAGAATTACGAGAGCGGCGGCGCGGGCGTAACGACTTCGGTCGACGAGTACAGCAAGCTTCTCGATGCCCTCGCCTGCGGCGGTGTCGGCGCGACCGGGAACAGAATCCTGAAGGAAGAATCCGTCCTTGAATTTACGAAAAACAGGCTGACCCCGGAGCAGGTGCTTGAGTTCCAGCAGGGAATGCGCATTGGCTACGGCTACGGCCTCGGCATGCGCGTCTATATCGGCCCGGAGGGATCGAAGTCTCCGGTCGGCGAATTCGGCTGGGACGGCGCAGCCGGCGCATACGCCCTGATCGATCCCTTTAACCATATTTCGATCTACTACGGCCAGCAGGTGCTCGGAATGATCAAATCCTATGCAGAAATTCATCCGACGCTGAGAGACCTCGTATATGAGGCGCTTTTTTGAAGAATGAGGGGGATCAGGGTATGAAAACGGTTTTAAAGCTGCTTCCCGGGACACCGGATGACGATAACCGGGACTACCTGCCGGAATCCATCCGGGGCTCCGACATTGTCGTCAACGAGAACGGCAACAATTCCCGCCCGTATCCCGCGCGTCTTAAAGAATGTACGGCAGTGCTTGCGGACGGACTGACGGATCGGTATTATGTCTACGTCCCTGAAAAGTACGACGGCTCGAAGCCGGTGCCGCTCATTATCGGACTGCACGGAGGCTTAATGACCGGATGGGGCCACAGCATCTACACCTCCTGGTGTTACGTTGCGGACCGCGAGGGCTTCATCTGCGCTTTCCCGGATGCGCACAAGGCCAGAATGTGGACTGTAGAGGGCGTGTTCGACGGTCTTTCCGAAGAGGACGTCGAGGGACTGCCGATCGCACTCGCCCCTGCGGATTACCGGGAAAACCACGACCTGAACATGTTGAAGGGCCTGATTGAGAAAATGCAGGCGGATTACAATATCGATCCCGGCCGCATCTTCATGCAGGGCATGTCGATGGGCAATCTCATGACCCAGCAGTTCTGCAAGTATTACGGGCACATGCTCGCCGGCGCCGCCGGCTCCGGCGGACCGACGCAGCCCGACAAGCTTTTCACGGAAGACGGAGAAGTTTTAAACTTCGGCGGGCCGATGGCGATCTGGGAGTCCCGGCCGGAGGTGAACGGACTTCCTCCGGGAAAGGTATATGACGAATTCACCGCGAATAAAATGTCGCGCGCCTACTGGATGAAGGTGAATGAATGCGCCGAAGTTCCGGAGATTTCAATTGTCGGAGAGGACAATTTCGCTTTCTTCAAAGGCAAAAAAGCTGACCTTGTCTATGTGGACATCAAGAACCGCGACCACGGACAGACGCTGGATGAGGCTTTTCTGTACTGGGATTACCTCTTCTCGGGCGTGCGTAAAAACCCGGATGGAACGGTCATCTCGGGCGAGGGAATCCTCAAAAGGAAAGGCGACGCTTTCGCGGCGGCTTTCACGGCCGGTGTTCCGAAGGGCTGGTTTAAGAACAGCGTACGGGAGCTTAAAGCCTCCCCTGTGCAGTGGCAGAAACTGAAATATCACGGCTTAAACGGCGGAAAGATCGTACGCGGAGACTATCTCTGTGTGCCTCTTTCGTTCCTCGCGGAAATGTTCGGCGCGAAATACCGCCCGTCCGAGGACAGACTGAGCGCCGAAATGACCCTTCCGGACGGAAGAGAACTGCAGTTTGCGCGGGGCTCGATTGCCTGCGTGGTCGACGACACGATGCGGCAGATGTACTGCGAAGCCCTGCACCGGGAAAACGAGCTTCTCGTCTCCGTCGAATGGTTCTGCCGCTTCCTTTATAACCTGCATGTATCGGTCTGCAATGAGGTGGTCTATGTGACGGATCATTTCTCGGAGCTTTCCTGCTTCATGGCGGACCTCATCAAGGATATTTTCAAAGGAACCGTGATGCCTGAGGATTATTCCTTTATCGGAAGTTTTGTAAAGAAGAAATGAAGGAGGGATGATGATGAATCTTCATGTATGGAAGGATGTGGACTACAGAGGACGCCTCGTCCGGGTCGATTATATGACGAAGGATATCGAGGGGACGCCCTGGTATAAATATGCGCTCGTCTACCTGCCCTATGGCTATGACGATACTAAGCCCTATAATATTCTTTACCTGATGCACGGCGGCGGCGGAAATCCGGACGCCTGGACCGACTGCTCGCAGATCAAGAACGCCCTGGACCGCGCCTTCAATGAGAAGCTCGCCGAGCCCTTTATCGTGGTGTTCCCGACCTTCTACAGTCTGACGCCCTCCCAGGCCAGGATTCAGGGAATCGACGCCTCCTGGGAAGATAGTAACGTGAAGCACTTCCAGCAGGAATTCACTGAAAATCTCGTACCGCTGATTGAAAGCCGCTATCACACCTATGCCGAACGCAATGTGACGGAAGAAAGCCTGAAAGCGTCCAGGAAGCACCGCGCATTCGGCGGCTTCTCGATGGGCGGCGCGACCACCTGGTATGTGTTCCTTTCCCATCTTGACATTGTAGCGGACTTCATTCCGATGTCCGGCGACTGCTGGGCAGTGCAGCCGATGGGCGGAAGGCTTGCGCCGGATCGGACCGCGGATATTCTCGCGGAGAAGGTAAAATCGCTTGGCTTTACAAAGAACGACTTCCGGCTTTTCGTCGGAACCGGCTCGAAGGATGCGGGCTTTGACAACCTTGACCCGCAGCTTCAGGCGATGAAGGAAAAATATCCGGAATACTTCGAGTATTCCGAAGATCCGGAAAAGGGCAATCTGCATTTTGAGGTCAAGGAAGACGCGGTGCACGCCTATGAGGAGGTGTACCATCACGTCTGGAACTACCTGCCCTACCTGTTCTGACGGGCGGTTTTTGAGAAAAAAGAGAGAAGCTGCGCGAAAAAAAGGAGGCATCCCTTTTTTCGCGCCCTGATATGGAGGCAGCAGATGAAACAGAGGACAAGCGGATTTCTTGACGATATCGTATTTCCGGGCGGAAATACAAAAGCCTTTACATTGAGCTATGATGACGGGACGGTTCATGACCGGCGCTTCATCGAGCTTCTGAACCGCTATCATATAAAAGCGACATTCAATCTGAATTCCGGCTTCTTCGGCCTGGAGAGAAAAAATCAGTCGGGACCTTTCCCGGATCTCGACATCAGCGTAGTGGACGAAGCGGAAGTGCCGCTCCTTTATGCCGGTCATGAGATTGCCGGCCACGGTCTCACCCATGCCAGCCCGACAGGGGTCGGAACGGCACATCTTCTGTATGAGACGATCGAAGACCGCGCCAATCTGGAGCGGATCACGGGGAAGATGGTCCGGGGCTATGCCTATCCCTTCGGACAGTATAATGAGAAGGTCAAGCAGGTCTTAAGAGACGCCGGTTACCATTACGCCCGTGTCGTGGACACGACCGGGAAGTTTGACATTCCGCAGGACTTTATGGAGTGGAAGGGCACGGCGCACCACAATGACGAGAAGCTTCTTTCACTTGCGGAGGATTTCTGCGGAAACGGCGGCTTCGGCTTTATGAAAAAGCTCTTCTATGTCTGGGGCCATTCCTATGAATTCGAAAAGGACGGAACCTGGGAGAAAATCGAAGAGCTTCTGCAGTTTATGGATGCGCACCGCGAAGGCATCTGGTTCGCGACCAACATTGAAATCGTGGATTATGTGAACGCGTTCCGCGCGCTCGAATACGGCGCCGAGGGCGAGATGGTCTATAATCCGACGGCGTCTGCGGTGAGCTTCAGAAGGGGCTTTAACAATATCTATACAGTCCGTCCCGGCGAAACACTGGTGCTGTCATAAGCTCCGAAAAATCGGTTTTTTGACAGGAACTGATCGGAAAACGTGAGCCCGGTCCCCGAAAATCTGTGTTATAATGACTTTAAATGAATACCTTACGGGAGGACTGCAGATGAAACTGAGATTCAATTACCGCTCCGAGCTTCTCGGACATTATGTGGACGTGACGGTGGTTATTCCAACCAACAACTACCGCTGTGATACGGACTTCTTCCACGGGAATGCGAATCCGATCGACCGCAGGGACGAAAAGATCGTGTACCGTCCGGGGATGAAATTCCAGACGGTTTACCTGATCCACGGCGGCGGGGATGACGACACCCTTCCGTACCGCTATTCCAATGTCGAGGAGGCGGCAGAGCGGAATCATGTGATGCTTGTGACACCGGATATTACGAACAGCTTCGGTATCAACACGCATTACGGCGTCCGTTATATGGATTTTGTCTGCGAGGAGCTTCCGGTGGTGATTCAGACCCTGTTCCCGTCGTCGCCCGCGCGTGAGGACAACTTTATCATGGGCTTCGCGATGGGCGGAAATGCGGCGCTTGGCATGGCGGTCAACCATCCGGAAAAGTATGCGGCGTGTATCGACATGTCGGGCGGCATCGGAATGACCTTCTGTCCGGAAACGCTCGCGGAGGAACTCGAGAGCGACCATTTCAAATACCAGTTCCCGCTGTACCGGACTTCTTTCGGACCGTCGGAGGAGATTATCGGCTCCGAATACGACCTTCGCGCCGTGACGGAGCGTCACCTGAAAAACGGAACCAGGATGCCTGATTTTACGATTGTTCTCGGCTCGGAGGAATTTATCCGCAAGCGTGTCGAGGCGGATGTCGAGGCTATGCGCAGGCTTCCGCTGAACCTGGAATTTATTCTCGTGGAGGGCGGCGACCATGATTTTAAGCTCTGGAACGAGTATCTGCAGAAAGCGCTGGACGAAATGCTTCCGCTGAAGAGAAAAGCGCTGTAAGGGGGAAAAAGAATGAGCACACAGCCGGCAGCAGGTGCGGGAAAAAAGGTCCCGCTCTGGAACGGTACATTTATTTTACTGATAGCAATGTCACTTTTAAACGGCGTAGCGGGTATGATGACGGTTCCGCTCGTCGCGAAATACGCACTTTCGCTGGGGGCGGATCTGACGCTTGCCTCGACGGTCGCAGGCTTGATGTCTCTCGTATCCCTGGTCGTCTGCCCCTTCGCGGGAATGCTTGCGGACAAGATCAGCCGGAAGTGGATTCTGGTCTTCGGAAACCTGGGCTACGGCATCTGCCTCGTACTGCATTCTGTCTGTACGAATATTCCGCTTTTGATCATCATGCGGCTTTTGACGGGGATTTTTTTCTCGGTCTGCAGCGTGACCAACATCGCCTTTGCTTCGTCCTTTATCGCGAAGGAAAGGACCGGTGAAGGCCTCGGATTCATTTCTCTTGCGCAGATTGTGGCGCAGGCCTTGGGACCCTCGATCGGCCTGAAGCTTGTGGAAGTCAGCTCCTTCCAGCTGACATTCCTCATTGCGGGCATCTTCCCGCTGGTATGCATCGCCTGCATTCTGCCGCTTCACTATGTGAAGCCGGAGCCCGCAGCCGGTGCCGGGAAGAAAAAGTTCTCCTTCCGGAATCTGTACGCGGCGGAGCTTACCTGCTTCATGCTGATGGCAGCGCTTTTCAGCGCCGGAAACGGCATGGTCAGCACCTACCTTGCGATCATCGCGGATGAGCGGCAGATCGCGAATATTTCGGTCTTCTTCACGGTCTATTCGATCTTCCTGATCGTCATTCGTCCGTTTACGGGCAAGCTTCTGGATAAGAAGGGCGTCTTTGTCATCCTGATTCCTTCGTTTGTTTTCGCAGCGCTCGGGATGATCTTCGTCGGTATCGGGTCGACGCTTGGGATGATGCTCGCCGCAGCGGTGTTCAAGGCGCTTGGCCAGGGCAACGGACAGCCGTCGATTCAGGCGTATTCCGTTAAAAAGCTCCCGAAGGAGCGTTCCGGGGTGGCTTCCTCGACCGTCATGATCGGACAGAATGTCGGAAACGCGGTCGCGCCGATCATCGGAAGCTTCTTTGTCAAGGAGTTCGGCTATCAGGGAATGTTCTGCGGATTCGGCGGAGTGCTTGCAGTCGGCGGTCTCCTGCTTCTCGGAATTCAGCTTCTGATTGACAGGAAGAAAACAGCAGCAGTTCAGAAATAAGTCTATTCATAGAAAGAGGGGTAAAATGGAAAAATTCATCCGTAAAGAATTTGAACGCGTATCCCCGGAGGCTCTGGGCATCCGCTCGGAGGCTGTCTGGAATTTCCTTGACGCTGTGGAAACGGATCTCACAGAGATGCACGGCTTCATGATCATGCGTCATGACAAAATCGCGGCGGAGGGCTGGTGGGCACCGTACGCGCCGGGCATTCCGCACATGTGCGCGTCGCTTACGAAAACCTATATGGGTACGGCGATCGCCATTGCGATTCAGGAAGGGCTTCTTACGCTTGACACGCATTTAAATGATATTTTCCCTGAATTCGTGCCGGAAAACCCCTCGCCGTATTTTGAGGAGCTGACAATCCGTCACGTGCTTACGATGGGCTCGGGGATGTGCGAGTTTCCGACGATGGAAGGAAACTGGGTGCAGAACTTTATCGCCACTCCCTTAAAATTCCGCCCGGGCACGAATTTCTGGTACAATAGCGTCGGCTCCACCTTCCTCGGCAAAGTAATTGAAAAGCTGACCGGGAAAACGGTGTACGAATATCTGGAGGAGAAGCTCTTCCCGAAGATCGGCATCAATGGGAAGAATGTGTTCCACGGAATCGCGCCGGACGGACAGGACATGTGGGCCTGGCGGACGGTCAGTTCGACAGAGGACAACCTGCGGCTGATGAAGCTTTACAAGGACGGCGGTGTCGCAGGCGGCGAGCGCCTGATCCCGGAAGAGTATGTAAAGCTTGCAACGACAAAGCAGATCGACAACGAAAACACCGGAGCGCGCGCACGCGGCGATCTCGAAGGCTGCGCAGGCTACGGCTACCAGATGTGGATGTGCTCGTATCCCGGCGCGTACCGCGCCGACGGCGCAGCGGGCCAGTTCTCGATTGTGATTCCGGACAAGGATATGATCGTATCCATGAACCAGAATTCCGCCGAGCCGAATAAGGTCATCTCGAAGCTGTGGGAGCTCCTGCTTCCGGGCGTCTTGGACACTCCGATCGAGGAGACTGAAGAGGTGAAGACGATGCAGAAGAAGCTTCAGTACCGGCTGAAGCGTCTTGCGATCGCCGCGCCTTCGTTCCGCCCCTACGCGGCTTCGAAGGAGACAGCCTCCGGGACGTACAAGGTGGAGTCGGGAAGCTTTGACATCTATTGCCTCGGCATGTATGCGCCCGAAGCAAACCCGGCAGAGCGCTTTACGATCCGGTTCTCGGAGATGGAGGGTGAAATCCTCTGGGAAAGCACAGACCACACTTCGTTATCGGTGGAGTTTGCCCTGGACGGCTCCCGCCGCTATAACCGCTTCCGCTCCCCCTGGCAGTTCGCGGAAAAATGTTTCGCAAACGGCGTCTGGGAATCGGACGATACCTTCCTTTTAGAGGAGCTCTGGCCGGAAAACAACTCGAAGCGCGAAACCCGCTTCATTTTCTCCGGGGACGGCTGCACCGTCCTGCAGGTAAAAGGCGGACTTCCCGGACAGCCGGTCGTGACCGCTGAGACAAAGTGCCTGAGAATCTGACCGCGCTCCCCTTACAGACAGCGAAGGATCGCGTTCTCTTTTTCGGACGTATTTGACAAACGAAATGTGTTTCGCACAGAACAGAACATTTACACAGGAGGATATGCCATGGCACTGGTACATGTTGATTTTTATTCTCAGTCCCTTTCGGGGCAGACAGAACTTTATGCGGTACTGCCGAACGACGTCCCGCCCTTTATGGCGGAGGTGAACGAGCACTACAAGCGTCCGGCAAAGGTCCTGGTGCTGCTGCACGGCTACAGCGGAAACGCGGCGGACTGGGTGACCGGATCCCGCATCCGCGAGCTTTCCCAGGAATACAATCTGGCGGTGCTGATGCCGAACGGCCGAAACAGCTTTTACCTGGACCTTGAGGGCACCGGCGAGCAGTACGCAAGCTATGTCGGGAAGGAGCTTCTTGCCTACGCTTCCCGCGCATTCGGGCTCGACGTTTCTCCTGAGAACTGCATCATCGGCGGCTTATCGATGGGCGGCTTCGGCGCAATTCATACCGGTCTGCAGTTTGAGAGCTACAAAAAGGTGATCGGGCTTTCGAGCGCACTGATTGTGAACGGCCTTCCGGAGATTACGGATGAGGGAAATAAGGTGGCAAACCGGGCGTACTACGAGCACATTTTCGGAGATCTAAAGAATGCGCCTGAAACAGAAGCAAGTCCCGAAGTCCTTGTGAAGAAGCGCATCTTGGCAAAACAGCCGCTTCCGGAGTTCTTCCTTGCCTGCGGCTCGGAAGACTTCCTGATTGAAGCGAACCGGTCGTTGGACGCCTTCCTTACAGAACAGGGCGTAAAGCATGAATTCCACACTTCGCCCGGAATTCACAACTGGAAGTTCTGGAACGAATGGCTGGAGCCCGCGATTGTGTGGGCGCTGTCCTGATAGAATAACGGCGCCTGGAGCATTTCATGCAGATGCTGCAGGCGCCGCTTCGTGTTTATAGATCAAAGGAGAAAACCAATGGCAATACTTGAGACGAAGATCCGCCCGGGGCGGGTGCGCGGTCAGGAAACAAACACACCGGGAATCACAAGCTTTCTCGGAATTCCGTATGCAGAGCCGGCAGAAGGGGAGCTTCGCTGGCATGCGCCGGTACCCGTGAAGTGCTGGGAGGGCGTAAGAGAATGCAGCGATTTCGGATACAGCTGCTTCCAGCGGGACAATTCAGACAGCCCGTATTTCCAGAAAATGCTGAAAGAGAACCCTGTTCCGCCAAGACCGCTTCGCGTGTCTGAGGACTGCCTTTCCCTAAATGTCTGGACACCGGCCGCCAGCGGGGACGAGCGCCTTCCGGTCATGGTCTGGTTCTACGGCGGAGGCTTACAGGGCGGAACCTCGGACGATATTATTTTCGACGGCGAGTCGCTGTGCCGGTACGGCGTCGTCCTGGTGACGGTGAATTACCGGACGGGCGTATTCGGGTATTTCGGTCATGCAGCGCTCGAGGAGGAGAATGAGCACCATTCTTCGGGCAACTACGGCCTGCAGGACCAGATTCTTTCCCTTCGCTGGGTGAAAGAGAATATTGCGGCGTTTGGCGGTGATCCGGACAATGTGACGATCTTCGGCTGTTCCGGCGGCGGAAGGTCCTGCCAGGGCATTGCCTGCTCGCCGCTTTCCTCGGGGCTTGTGCAGCATGTGATTATCCACAGCGCCGGCGGACTCAATCCCAACTACAGCCTCGAATACCACGCGCTGAAGAAGCGCGGCGAAGAATTCGTCCGGTACTGCGGGAAGAACAGCATGGAAGAAATGCGGCAGATTCCAGCATCTGAGCTTGAGGCCCTGTATGAATCCTTCCGCAAACAGTTCAATATCACGGGAGACGGCTGGGCGCTGCCCGCGGAAATGGATGAGATGGTCCGCCGCGGGGAACAGGCGGATCTTGATTACATTCTCTCAACGACGGCGAATGAAATCCGCTGGCCGGTCAAAGAAAAGGTTACCGTAGAGAATTTCAACGATCATGTCTTCGGCGAACGGACGCAGATTTTCGGATCGACGGCGGACCCTTCGACGGATGAAGAGGCGATGAAATATGCCGAGTGGTGCGAGGTTTATGAAATGAAGGCGGCACAGCTTGCCTGGGCAGAGCTTCAGGCCGGGCAGCCGAAAAAACCGGTCTATCTGGCAAGCTTTGACCATCCGATGCCGCATTCCGGCTTTGCCTCGCACGGGGACGACCAGTTCTTCGTATTCCACACACTCTCAAAGTTTCACCGGGAGGTGGGCGAGAAGGAAGAAGCGCTCAGCCGCCGGATGATGGAGATCTGGACGAATTTCGCGAAAACCGGAAACCCGAACGGCGAAGGGCTCCCTGTGTGGACGCCGTTTACGAAGGAGAGCCCCTTGACGATGTCGATCCGGGAAGCGGACGATTTCCGGATGGAAGAGCGCCATGTGCCGGAGATTGAGAAGCTTTCCGGGGTTTATCAAACCTTCGGCGATCTTTCGCATCTCTCCTTCCCGGTGGGCATCTTTGCCGGAATGCCGTATTTCTCCGAGGCAATCGGGAAACACTTTACGGCGCTTTCGGATGAAGAGAAGAAAATGCCGCTGTCGTCCCTGATCACGGACGAGAACCGTACGGAGCTGCTCATTGACCTCATGATCGCGGGCGGGAAATTCCGCCGAAAAAACCGTCAGGAGGTCCGGGAGTTCGGCGTCGATATTGATCCCGACGGCCCGCGCTACCGGTGGACAAGGGAGCCTTCCCAGCAGGAAAGCGTTGTCCGCATGATCGAGGAGAAGTACCCGGTGAGCCCGGGCAGCATCATTTTCTACGGGCCCTCGAATATCACCTTCTGGTACTCCCTTGAGGAGGATATGAAGCCCTGGAGAGCCCAGAATCACGGAATGGGCGGGTGCATCGATGATGATATGATTCTCTACGCACCGCGGCTTCTGTACCCTTACCGGCCGGCTGCAGTATTCTTCCAGACGGGCTCGAATGACATCGCGTCCGGTATTCCGCTGGAGACCATTCTGGAGAACAAGAAGAAAATGTACAGTCTGTTCCTGAAGAACATGCCTGAGACGAAGCTCATTGTCTGCTCCGGCCTTCCGCTTCCGGGACGGACGCAGTTCTGGGATGCGACGGTGAAGACCAACGAGCTTCTGAAGGAAATGTGCGAAGCCACCGACAGAATGTTCTTTATGGACGCGACGGATGTGATGCTGACAGACGAAGGGCCGGAAAGATTAAGGACCTCGGACGGCAGATATTTCAACCCGGCGCTGTACCGGATCGATCGGATTCACCTGAATAAGAAAGGACATGACGTCTGGACGGCGAAAATGAAGGAAATGCTGACAAAGCTCGGTCTGTAAAAGCGTTTGCCTGACGGACGCTTAAGAAAAGCCGGTCCCGATCGTATGAAAAATCCCCGGGAAAGATTCCCCGGGGATTTTTCATACGGGTCGTGACCCGGTTGAGTACATCGGAGTTTCTCAGCAGAGAAACGGAG
>CAMOZF010000006.1 GCA_946630765.1 uncultured Lachnospiraceae bacterium
CCTCTGAGGAGACTTCCCGCGTCTCCGAAGAGGAAATGCAATCCCTCGCGCGAGTTCTGAGACGCAGGCGAGTTCCGTGTCTATGCAGGCGAGTTTCCTCAGGGTTATTCCCCGAGGGCGGCGTTCTTCGCGGCGACGATCGTGCTCATGCCGGCTTCCCGCAGCTCCCGCATGAAACGGGAATAGTAGGTGTCGATGTCGACGCTGCCACTCTCAAGCACCGGCGCGTAAAGTGCGATGACTTCCCGGACTGCGGAGATTTCATCGGCGTACAGGGCAGGGTCCCAGCCCGGATCCGTCTGCTGATTTTCGAGAAGAACAGCACTTTCCTTCCAGGCCTGATATTCCCCAAAGAGCGCTTCTGACATCGGCCGGTATGCCTGATCCAGAATTCCGTAGACCGGAAGCGGATTCTCATAAAGCGGCGTGCCGTTTTCCCCGCGGATGGTTTCGATCAGGCCTTTCTCTGCATTGCTTAGCGTATAATGCTTTCCTTCGATCCCGTAGGAAAGCAGGTTCATGATCCGGCTGTCCGAATACATCAGATTCAGGAACCGCACCGCCGCTTCCGGAGATGCCGCAACCGACGGAACCGTCCAGTACCCGGCCCCGGTTTGCAAAGGATCCCGATACACATCGGTCATCCGGAGAATCACCGTTTCTTCCGAAAAGCCGCTGTCCGAAAGGACTGCAGGCGAAGCATTCGCGAAATAGGCAAGCACCACACCCGCGCGCGCCAGTTCTTTGGAGGAGAACTCGGTCAGAAGCGCATTCGGATACAGAATGCCCTCGCGGTACCACAAGCGGTTTTCTTCTAGATAACCCTTGTAAAAGCTCGACGCAAAGCGGTTAAAGTACCGCTTCCTGTCCGGATTATAATCCACGCCGATGTGCTCTTCCGAAGAGCTCTGGTAGAACGAGGACATGAAATATTCCGTCGCTGAGGCATAAATCGTCTCATTGATCTCACTGAAGATATACCGGTCCGGATAGATCTTCTTCAGCTTCAGAAAAAGATCATGTACCTCGTCCAGTGTGTAAACGGTCTTCGGGTCATAGGAGAATCCGGCCTCCTGAAGGAGGCGTTTCGGGATGACAATGCCTCTGCTGTAAATGCCGGTATCGTCCGCGTTGCTGATCCCGTAGCATAAGCCGCGGTAGGTCGTCCCGGCCGTAAAGGCTTCCGGAAGGGCGGACAGCGCTGCCGCATCCGGATTGTTTTCCGTCATATATTCATCCAGAGACTGCAGAATCCTTCCGCCCAGACAGGCCTTTATATCATCATTTCGAACAAACAGGAGATCGACCTGTTCCTGATCACTGAGCCAGATCGGAAGACGTGCCCGGATGTCCTCATAGCTCAGCGGCAGAAGCTCCACCTCCACGCCGATCTCTTTTTGAGTCAGCACATTCAGCGCCGCGGACACTTCCGCGAGATCCGGAAGGGGGTGCCGATCATCCACGAGGAAGCTCATGACGACATGCTCTATCGCTTCATCTGTTTCGCCGGATGCCGGTTCAGATCCATCCTCCGATACGGACGCGGTATTTCCGTCTTCTCCGCCGCGCTCGCCGCCGTCCGATACCCGCGCACAGGACGCAAGCAGAAAGGTACACAAAAGCAACACGGTGAAGACCGTCTTCAGGATCCGATCCGCCGGCCGACCGCGCCTCATTCGCCCTTCCTCATCTTCTGCATGTATTCCCGGGGCGTCTCGTTGTAATAGCGCTTGAACTGGTCGGTAAAGTAGGAATAATTCCGGTAACCGACGAGATCGGAGACCATTGTCACGGTCATTTTCGGATCTTTCAGAAGCTCGCCCGCGAGGATCATCCGCCGCCGGTAAATGTACTCGGTCACCGACACGCCGTACTTTTTCTTGAACAGCCGCGTCAGATGATCCGCACTTACATAGGCCCTGTCGGCAAGTGCGCGTACATTCAGGTCTTCTGCCAGATTCCTTTCGATAAAGGAAGCCGTTTCCTCGGCAATATCTTCCTTCACCGGCGCTTCCTTCTCCTTCGAAATGTTGCCGATATAGATTTTCCCGTAGCCCGATAAGGTGCGGGCCTCGTGGCGCTTATCGACAGCCTCCGCGGCGCGCTTTAAGACCTCGGTCAGCTTCTCATAGCGGATCGGCTTCAGAAGGTACTCAAAGCAGCGAAGCGTAATCGCCTGGCGCGCGTAATCGAATTCATCGTGACAGCTCATAATGAGGCTCAGCGTGTCGGGGCTGTTCTGATTGACCCATTCAATCAGGAAAAGCCCGCTCTCGTCCGGCATCTCGATATCCGAAAGCAGCACGTCCACCTGCTTTTCAGACATGATCTCAACCGCCTCCGTGAAGCTGCCGGCCGTCAGCACCTCTTCAAAGGGAAGCATCTCCCAGTTTACGCCGTCCAGCACGCCCTGCACGGCATAGTATTCGTCATCAACAATCAGAAGCTTCATGATACCGCCTCCTGTTCTGTGGCATTTACGAGCGGCAGGTCGAGGAAAATCTGCGTTCCGCTGCCCTCCGCACTTGTAATATTCATCACGGCCGAATCGCCGTAGAAGGCTTCCATCCGCCTTCGGCAGTTCCAGATACCGATATGTCTGTGACCCGTCTGATCGATATAGGCCTCTCCCGCGCGGATTGACTCGAGAACCTCCTCCCGGAAGCCTTTGCCGGTATCAATGACTGACACTAGAAGCCGGTCATTTTCGACCCGGGCGTTTACCAGGACCTCGATCGTCTTTCCGGGAACCAGCGCGTATTTCATCGCGTTTTCAACAAAATTCTCGATGAGAAGCGGCGGAACGAGCGCCTTCTTCGCCTCTTCCGTAATGTTCGTTACGCTCGTGAAGCGGTTCGGAAAGCGGATCTTCTGGATGCCGGTATAGCTTTCGACAAAGGCCATCTCCTTTTCAAGCGGCACGAGGTCCGCGGTTTCCCGAAGCACATAGCGGAAATAGTCGACAAGATACAGGGAAAAATCCTGGATCAGGGCCGTATTTTTGGACTGGGCCAGACTGAAAATCGTATTGAAGGAGTTCAGCAGCATGTGCGGATTGACCTGAAGCCGCAGATTGTCGAGCTCCGCCTGCACCATTTTCATATCCTTTTCGTGCGAGGCTTCCACCTCGTCCGCCATGCGATTAAAGCTCTCGAATACATAGATGAACTCCGTGGTCTCCCGCCGCCGCTCATCCGTGATCCGGAAATCCATCCGGCCCTTCTCGATCTCATGCATCGCGTCCTGCAGCTTCCGAAGCGGCCGCAGCACCGTAAGATACAGGAAAACCCACAGGCTGCCGGAAAGAAAAAGCACCAGAGACACAATGGCCAGAAAGGCGATCACCATATAATTCTGCATGCCCGGGACCTTCAGTTCCGAATGCAGACGCATCGAGGCGCCCGTTTCCCTGTCCTGCCAGAGGAAGGAATCCTTTTCCCGAAGAGACAGCATCTCCTTCGAAAGAAGCCGTCTTCCGCTCCCCTCCGGCGTGATTTCCAGGAGGTCTCTCCCGTCGGAGAAATAGACGGCTTCCTCCGTCAGTGCCGGGATCAGCATCCGGCTGCAGAAATCCTGGATGTCGATCCGGAAGGAAACCGTATCATTATTGAACTGGTAATTGCGAAGATAATAATATCTGCCGCCGATGAGCCGGAGAACCCAGCCGTGTGTCGTGACGGAATCCGTGCCTTCCACCGCAATACGGATACGTTCGGTCTGGGCCGCATCGTACAGTCCCTCGGAAAACAGGATATAACAGTTCCCGTTCCTGCGGTCCGTCAGCGATACATTTCCCCGAAGCGAGGTCCGCGCCAGAACCTCCTGCAGGCGCGACACCATCTGAAGATCCCGGATCGCATCCTCTTCCTCTGCGGTCGTAAGCTCCCGCTGGTATTCCAGCACAAAACGGTCCAGCTCCTCCGTAATATAGACGATTCCCTCAGACAGGGCGCTCATTGTCAGCGCAAACTCATTTTCCTTCAGCGCCCGCTGCTCACTGACAACAGAGGACAGCCGCCAGCCGGAGAGTGCGATGACCAGGGCATTCAGCGGCAGAACCGTCACAAGGATCAGCATCAGCAGACGAAACTGAAGGGAACGGACCGCTGAGCCGGTGTTTCCTGCCGGTTTATTTTTATCAGCCATAAAAGCACCTTTCAGCTTTTCGTAGATATATACATCTTAACAACGCGACTTTCGTTTGTCAATCGAAAACAGGCACAGTCCGTCGGACCGTGCCTGCACCAGGTTTTTTCCCTTTTCTGAAGGACAGCAGTATTTCTCAGCCTTTTACGCCGCCGCCGATAACGCCCTTCTCCAGCTTGTCCTGGAAGAACGGGAAGAGGATAATCAGCGGCGCCGCGCCGGCGATGATGACCGCGAAGCGCACCAGATACCGTGCGTAATCCGGGTTGGAGGTGTTGAGGAAGTCGGCGTTCTCGCTCGTAATCTGCTGGATCACGAGCTGCAGGGGCCAGAGCTTCTTCGCCCGCGGAATGTAAATCGAGTATGGCAGCCAGGAGTTCCAGGCGCTGACGACCGTGTTCAGGATAATCACGGATCCTAAGTTCATGGCCTGCGGAAGCATGATCTTCCACATGGTCTTGAAATGTCCCGCCCCGTCAATGCGCGCCGCTTCATACATTTCGTTCGGTACGCTGTTGAAAGCGTTCATCATCATGACGCAGAACATACCGTTCGTGCAGCCGGGGATGATGACGGCCAGCGGGTTTCCGACAAGACCCAGCTTCTGAACGACGATGTAGCTCGGCACCATACCGCCGCTGAACATCATGGTAGTTGTCAGAAGCAGTGCCATGAACTTTTTCAGCTTGGTCTGACGGCTCATCGCATAACCGGCCATTGCCGATACCACAAAGCCGAGGATCGTCGTCGCCGCGGTGTAAACAATGGAATTCAGGTATCCGCGCACCACGGAGGCGTTGCGGAATACATACTGATAACCCTTCAGCGTTGCCTTACCGACCGGCCACCAGACCATTCCCTTGTGGGTAAGAAGCGTCGCGCCGTCGGAGATCGAGCTCATGAAAACATGCCACATCGGAATGACGCTGCAGAAGGCAACCAGGGCACATACAATAATCACGATAACATCAACAATACGGTCACCGACAGAAGGATGCTCAATCATACTGAGCTTGGTTTCCTGCTCGGTCACTTTATTTTTTCTGAAAAATGCCATGATAGAAACCTCCTTCCTTTAGAACAGGGACGATCCGACCATCTTACGGCTCAGGTTGTTGGAGCCCACGAGAAGGATCGTCGCGATCACGGACTGGAACAGACCGGACGCCGATGACAGGCCGTAGTTCGGTGCCGCACCGCCGAATGCGTAGCGGTAAGTATAGGTGTACACACAGTCGGCTACCGGATAGGTAGACGGCATGTACAGCAGCAGGATGCTGTCAAATCCGGCCGAGAAGCAAAGGCCGACATTCAGAACCATCATCATAACGATCGTCGGCATGATGCAGGGAAGCGTGATCTTTGTAAGACGCTGAAGTCTGGTCGCACCGTCGAGCGCTGCCGCCTCATGCAGGTCTCCGCTGACGGTCGCGATCGCGGATACATACATAATGGATCCCCAGCCGACGCCCTGCCAGATGCCCATGAAGATGTAAATCAGCTTGAACACCGGTTCCTGCGTACTCGCAAGGAGGTTCATGTTTTCGATTCCGAACACATTGTGGAGAAGGAGTGTGATCGGGCCGTCTTTTGCCACAAATTCGCGAAGAATTGCCGCCACGATGACCGCTGCCACGAAGTTCGGCATATAGGACATCGTCTGAACCGATCTTTTATAGGTCTTACTCTTAAGTAACGACAGGAAGAACGCGAAAATGATCGCAGGCACGAAGCCGACCGTCGCCTTCAGAAGGCCGATAATGACTGTATTCTTGATCGCATTCGGAAACTCGGCGCCGAAAAACAGCTCTTTGAAGTTCTGCAATCCGATAAAGGGACTTCCGAAAAAGCCTTTTGCGACCTGGAAATCCTCAAAGGCCATCACGATACCGAACAGCGGGATGTAATGGAAGAGAATTTCAATGATCAGAATCGGCAGGAAGAACAGATAGACAATCCAGTTCCGCTGAAAGTCTTTTTTCCAGGTTACTTTCGGGGCTTTATAGCCGTTTTTGTTCTTTGCCATGAAAACCTCCAATAATGATTACTTCGGCTGACGATAGCCGTAAGCATCTACATAGGGCTGATAAATGTCCAGTGCCTTCTGAATATTGTACTTGTTAAGCATCGTGCACCAGTCGTCCCAGTCCTGATCATTGTGAATGTCCACGCCCTTGCCCTTGATGAAGTTGACCGCGTTCGAGGTCAGGTAGTTCAGAAGCTTGGTATGGATGCCCTCCAGAACACTTGCATCTTCCGGATCCACCTCAAAGCCCGGAGCGCCGTTCGGAAGACCGATATTCGGATAATATACCCAGGCGTTCAGGGACGCGCGGTGATTCGGATGCTCGCCGTTGTCAACACTGTGGCCGTTCTTGTACTCATATCCGGGAACCTTGGCTGCCTTGACAGCCACGGCCAGATTGGCGCTGTCTCTGCAGATCACATCCGCCAGCTTGTACTTGAAGCTTCCTTCGCTGACCGTACTGTATGTGCCGTCCGTTACACCGTTGTCTTCGTAGAAGGTAGTGCCGGTTTCCTGGTTCTGCTCGGCAGTAAGACCCAGACTGTGAATTCTGGCGCCTTCCTCACCGAAGAAATAGTCGAGGTACGAGCAGAGCGTCGCAATATCTTTACCGTTTTCAACAGCTTTTTTGGTGACATAGAGCGGAGCGCCGTTCTTATAGGGGGCGCCTGCTGCTGTACAGTCCGGAATCACATTTTTGCAGGAATCCGGTCCGTAGACATCGTTGATCGGCATCCGCGCGCCGGCAACGTAAATACCCTTTGTCAGTTCCTGTGTGGCGTTTTCCATACGTCCGCCGAGCGTTCCCTCGACACCGTACCACATCGGAACACGACCCTGACGGACACTGGTCTGGTCGATCTGATAATGTGCGTCGGAAGTTCTCTGGTCAAATGCCGGATCCAGCCAGCCCTTCTGATACCAGGAATTCAGGCACTCCAGATAGGTACGGAAAGCATCTGTCACGCCGCCGTAGTACACTTTGCCGTTTTCATCCACACACCAGCTCGGACATCCGCCGCCGAATGAGGAGCAGAGACCGCCGGACCAGGTAAAGCCCGGATAGTACATGCTGATCATGTAGCTGTCAGTGATGCCGAGATCTTCGAAGGCCTTCTCGTAGATGCCGAACATCCACTCCCAGTCACTGATATACACCGGTTCGGTTTCACCCGAAGGGAATACGACGTCATCTTCCCAGGCATCCGGATTACCTTCCTCGGTAAAGCCGCCCGTAAAGGGAGCGCCGGTTTCCGGATTGGTGCCGTATTTCACGAGCCAGTCTCTTCTGTACTCAAAACCGAAGGAAGCATCGCTCGGAGCCTCGTTCAGTGTCCGGATGCAGACGATCTTCTCTTCCCCGTCCACGTTGATCGTGGCGGACTTCTTCAGGTCATCATTTTCCTCGAGCAGCTTTTTGTAGTTCGGCATATACTGGTTGACATAATCTGTCAGATCGATGCAGAAGCCATTGGAGTACATTTCCTTGGGACCGATCGTCGCAACGCCGTCCAGAAGATCCGTCAGATCGTCTGTCGCGTACATGCGCTGGTACTCGTCCTGCTCGGAGCCGGGCGCCGGCGTCGAATAATCAATGTGGATATACTTGTTTTCCGGTCCCCAGGTCTTCATTTCCGTATAGATAACCGCCGGATTCTCTTCATACTCGTAGTAGTAGGATGAGCCGGGGCCGGAATAAATCCAGTAGGTGAACCAGGTATCATCACTCTCGCTCAGCTTATCTGCACCGCCTCCGCCGCCGGAACAGGCGGTCAGAAGAGAGGCACCAAGTGCAAGCGCCAGAACTGCTGCCAGAAGTTTTTTCCAAGCTTTCATAATCGTTTCTTTTCCTCCTCGTTTTCCCTTTTTCTCTGCAGTCGGACAGGATTCGTTCCGACTGTGAATTTTCTGTGATCATTGTATAAAATAATCGGATTTCTGTCTCCCAGAAATCCGATTGAAAACTCTAAGGAATCCGACATATAAACCAAACTCGCCTGCGGGATGGGGTGTCCGCTTCAGTGACGCTTCGAAGTCACTTCAGCGGACACCCCATTACCCTCGGCTCGAGGGAGTGGCTGGTGAGCGTTACTGGTAAGGGGCATGTCATCCCTCGACTGCGCTCGGGATGACACTGTATAAAATAAGAGCCCTGCATCAAAAGTGCAGGGCCTATCGTTTTCCGAAGCCGGGATCAGATGAAATATATTTCCATGTCATCCCCTTCGTCCGGTTTATAAAGTGAACTATATTCTTCCTTCTTTTCTTCCTTTTCCGGCTGATCCTCTTCGTTCTCGTTACCGTCTACGTATTCGACCTTTACATCGTTGAATTCCTTATCAAGCTCTGCCTTCTCCTCTTCGTTTCTGGCGAAGGTAAAGTTGTGGATCTTATCGTAGATGTTGCGTTCCTGCTGGATCAGCTTCTGCTCCGCTTCCAGTCCGCCCGTCAGGATTTCCTTCGAGAGTGCGCCCTTCTGACCCGGCTGCAGGCCGCGCGCGGCATTGATCTTCTGGATCTGACTGTCGAGGATCTTCTCATTCGGTGTTCCCTTGACGATCATCGCGAGCGCCCTCATGCTCCGGTCGACGCGCTCTCGCTGCGATCCGCCGGCCTTCTCCTTGCCGTCCTGATACTCAAGAATCGATGCTACAGCATCCATGACATCCTTGGATTCCAGTTCACCGAACTCCGCCTTATCATAATAATTCTGGACAGCATGGAACATTTTGCGGTATTTCGGTCCGCGGGCGCTCAGGTAGGCCTTCTCATTTTTCGCGTAAGAGAGATCGCCCTCTCTGTCAACGAGGCCGGCCTTTTCCATCAGCGCAAATCGTTTCGCATCCAATGCATCAAGCCGCTTCATACGAATGTCCCACTGCCTCCGGAGCTCTCTGCCGCGTCTGATCTCGGCCTGCCGCTCCTGTTCGATCTGTTTCAGCAGCTGCTTTTTATAGGCCGGAGAATACACGAGGTTCGTATTGATTTCGTTTTTTCTGGCTTCAAATGGGGCGTTCACTTTGGCTAATGCCTCATTGCGGTTCTTCTTTAAATCCGCATACACCGTGCTCTTACCGCCGCTCAGTTTCTTCAGCTCTTTATCTGTCGCAACTGCCTTCATAAGGAGCTTATCCGCTGCAGACATATTCACAATGAAGGGATCGTTCGTAACTTCCCTGATCTGTTCGTTTAACGGATCGAGCTTCGGCTTAATCCTTGCCTCTCTTTCCTGCTTTTCAGCCTCGGTCACCGAAGTGTGTCCGCCCATCTGCTGCGAAAGCGCTTCCAGGCGTCTTACCTGATCTTTACCGGGCTCATTCTGCTCGATATCGAAATCCTCCTGCACTTCTCCTGCGGAAATGTTGAATTCGGAGGTGTCGCCGGCAGTCATCTGCTGCAGCACACCGGGCTTTCTCACCGCGAGACGGAAAAGCGGCTCCTCTGCAAGCTTCAGCGCTTTTTTGTTCAGATTGACCTCGTTGAATCTCTTCTCCGACTGCGTACGGGTCATTTCAGCGGCAACCACCATGCGGGCCGCCTGCACTATGCGCTCGTCCTCCGAGGCGCCTTTGAATTTCTTCTCGTTCCAGGCGTACTTCTTCATGAACTCCGTATAGGAATCGCAGCCGAACTGATACTTATAACGGCCGTAGAGCTCCTCATCCAGGTCCTGAACATCTTCGCGGGATTTGATGAAGGCGTCGTAGTCCATCTCCATTTTGCCGCCGTGACCGGCCTTCACCGAGGAAACCGTCACGCCCTTCTGCTCGAAGAATTCCTTGAACAGCTCAGAGCGCATAACCTGGGCCGCTTTGGCGTTGATTTCCTCTTCACTGAGCATTTTCGCGTCAATGTTTCCGCTTTTTCCGCGGACGGCATTCGCAAGCTGTCTTGCGGCGATGATCTTCGCGACCGTTTCCATGTTGACAGGCTGTCCCTTCTTCGCTTCCTTCTGGAACTGCTCGATCCACTTCGTCGCGGACTTCTGTTCACCCAAAGAAGCAAGCGTCTTCTGGCCGCGCGTCATCTCCTGCTCCAGCAGCTGATCGGCAGTTTCGGCAATCTTCCTATAGGTCTCCGGATACTTATCCTTGATCGTATTGATGTAGTTGTAGGCACGATAGGACGCCTGCGCCAGGTTATTGAAAACGGTATTTTTGCTTTCCTTGTCTTTTGCCTTATTGAAATCTTCGATTTCATTCTGCATCTGATGCAGATATCCGCCAAGCGTCTGAAGGGCAGCGATTTCCGGATCCTCACTTATCCCGTCAATCTGCTGCGAAAGCTGCTGCAAAAGCCCCCACTCCGGGGCATTCTCTCCGGCCGCCTCTGCAAAATGCGCGCCGATCTGTCTTCCTGAATAAATTCTGGGCATAATGTGTTACCTCTTTTCCTTTGGAAAATTTAAAAAACCTGCTCCTGTGAAGTCTAATCTTGATTGTACAAGCCACATTATAACCCCCAATGTCCAACAAATGTCCAACAGATCCGCCCCGGGGACAGGTTCCAAATGACGAAATTCGTCATTTGGAACCTGTCCCCGGAGACTTATTCGACGATGATTCTTGCCCGGTCGAGGTTCAGGATCTGCGTGAAGACGTCGTCCGCCGATCCGTCGACATTGGACTTCACACGGACTGCGGCAAAGTGCGTGCCCGGCTCGTCATAGGAGCACTTAACGACTGCCTTCGCGCGGCTGACGCCCTGTTCGTCGGTGCCAAGGTCAATCACTTCGCCCGGAATGTTGAAGATATCCGCGATATCGTCCTTGTATTCGAAATGGCGGTCCTCCATCCGGTTGTCCTTCAGCGCGAAATCAAAAGCCGTCACCTTTCCCGCGCCTTGCGGCACTTCTGCAAGCACCTCAAGTGTGAACTCCTCGCCCGGCTTCACAACAGCCTTCTTCGTGCCGTTGACGGTGAGCGTCACCTTCGGCTGCAGACCGAAGCGCTTTTCGGGATCCTGCTCGATGTAAATCTGTCCGTCGTCATATTTGTAAGACGCGGATTTCCGGGGCTCGATGCCCTTCTCCACCCAGTCGGAGAGATCGAGAAGCGACTGGTACAGTGCGCCGACGTAGTTCACGATCCGGCTCGACTGAAGCCCCGCGAGATCACCGTGCAGGCAGTTTTCATTCCAGTAGAGGCGGTAATCCTTGTCGGAGCCCTTCGCCTCGATGACTTTATTTTTATACCAGTGCGCGCACCAGGGCCAGGTAGACTCATCAAGAAGCGACTGATTCATAATGACCTTGCCCTGAATGTTGCCGTCCTGTACGGTGCCGGTGCCGGTGAAGCCGTAGCCCATGATGAAGGAGCGTTGCGGAATCGCAAGGTTTCCGTCCGCGTCACGGAACTGAGAGAAGGCTTCAAAGCTCTTGTCATCCGGCACCTGATGGCGGTAGTACATCTGCACGGCGATATAGTCCGAATTGTCCAGATGCAGCGTATCGCCGGGTTCAATATCCCTGATGACATCATCGATGCTGGAATATCCGAAGGCGGAACCGATGGTGATCGCCTTCCCTTCGATGCCGCCAAGGATCATGACCTTCCCCTGCGCTTTTCCGGAGGTCACGGTAATATCAACGCCTTCGAGGTAAAGATCTTCGCCCTGCGGAACCTCTTCCAGTTCAATCCAGGCGCCGTTGCCTTTCGCGAGCTGCTTTTTCCAGGCCGTATCGACACCGTTTGTGTATTCTTCATCCTCTTCGACCGCTTCTCCAGCAAGATGCACAGACTTCACAACGCCATCGAAAACCAGGCGGTCGCGCTGCGAAACGCCCTGGGGATTCGCGCCGTCATAACCCGGTATGGTCCAGAAGTCCGTAAAGTAGGTCGGATCAGCCGTTCTGACGCCCGGCATCAGCACAGGAAGCGAACCCGGATCGATTTTGCCCTCCGCTTCAATAAACCAGGCCTTCGGCTGGAAGCCCATGCGGCAGACCTCGCGGTAGGCGGCCTTCTCGTAGGCATTCATATGCGCTTCGGGATCGCCCGAGCCGCCGGCATCCAGAGCGTCCACAATATTCTTAAACTGATGGCGGAGCATCCGCTGCGCGAAAACATGCAGCGAGATCGAGTTCGGAAGAGATACCGGACAGCCGATAACGAAAGGCGCGGCGCCGTCCCAGGCATCCGTGTTCTCGATGCAGGCCATCGACTTGTAACCGCCGCCGGAACCGCCGTAAACATATCCGTACGGGCGCGTACAGCCGTAGAACTTCATGGCATACTCGCGGGAATATTCCGCGCTCATCGCGGAAGCCTTCCAGGTGAGCGTCGGGTCCGAGGCGGATCCGAAGGCGAATTTCGAACCCATATTGGTCTCGATAAAGTAGGCGCCATGCGTCAGCGCGAAAGCAATGTTGTCGTCGCGTCCCGAACGCTTAAAGGAGGCCATCTCCTCATCCGGTCCCGGGAAGGGGCAGAGATACTGGAAGAAATGTCCCTGATACTTTTCTTTTTCAGGGAAGCAGAAGCTGAACTTAATCGCGCGGTCTGCCTCCGGATCGTTAAATCCGCCGTGTACAAAGAAGTAGCGGACGTTTCCGCCCTCCAGATCATTCGGGTTCGGACGCTCTTCCCAGCGCTCAATGTCAACATAGACCTTCTGATAGGTCGGGTCTTCTTTTGCATGATAAATGGTTTTTCCCATGGCGGGTTTCCTCCTTTGTTTTGCTTCGTATCTGTCATCCCGAGCGACCGCAGGGAGCCGAGGGATCCTGTCCGTATGTCTCATAAGTCATGGGATGTCTCGACTCGGGCTGCGCCCTCGCTCGACATGACACGTTCTGTTAGTTTCATTATAGCGAACACGGGTCCTTTGCGGAAAGCGTCAAAACCGATCACTTTTTCACACAAATCCGGCACCGTGCCTGAAAACGCGCTTTTTAAAGAAGCGCTTCAGCTTTTCTTTTTTTCTCCTTCATTCTCCCGGATCAGTGCCAGGCCTGCAATAAACATCAGCGCCGCGACCGCACTCATCGCGAGGGCCGCCATCCGGAAGCCGAAAAGGCCCGGATTCGCTGATGCTAGGCCTTTTGCGCTTTCCGACGAAGATGACATGACGCCCACAAATACCGCGGTTCCGATCGCACCGGCGATGGTCCGAAGCGATGTCAGAAGCGCCGTTCCATGCGCCGTCTGGCCTTTATCCCCGATCCCCGCGATGCCCCAGGTGACGAAGGGCATCATCAGGAAGGAAATGCCCGCAGAACGCAGCGCGTAAAAGACCACCAGCACCGGAAGCGGCTCCGGAAAGACCATGCCGATATTTCCGAGAAGGAACAGCGCGCCGCCGAAAAGAAACAGCTTCCGCATGCCGAGCCGGTCATAAAGCTTTCCGGCAATCGGCGAGCAGATGATTGACAGCAGAGAGCCGGGCAGCGTCAGAAGTCCGGAGACTGCAGCCGACATTCCCGCAACACGCTGCAGATACAGCGGCGTCAGCACGGTTCCGCCCATCATGACAAGATACAGCACGACCGAGCCTGCCACGCTGATCGCATAATTTCTGTATTTCAGTGTACGGATATTCAGGAAGGGCTCGTCCGCTTTCAGCTGCCGAAGCACAAAAAGGACGGAAGCCGCCAGGCCCAGGCCAAGGCACACCGCGGTCAGCGGATCCGTAATTCCCTTCGACGACAGCCGGCCCACACCGAGGGTGATCCCGCCAAAGGCAAAGATACTGATGATAAATGAAAGGGTGTCGAATTTCGTATTCTTTACATCCAGCACATTTTCAAAGACAAAGAGCGCAAATACAAAAGACAGCGTCATCACAGCGGCGACTATCCAGAAAATCGAGCGCCAGCCGAAGGCGTCAACGAGAAGTCCGCCTAAAGTCGGCGCGACCATCGGCGCCGCGGAAACCGCGAGCCCGTACCAGCCCATATAGCTGCCCTGCTTTTCTTTCGGAAAAATGGAAAGGATCACGACCTGGGTCATCGCCACAAGAATTCCGTTGGACGCCGCCTGCAGCACACGGCCAATCATCAGCAGCACAAAGGAATTCGACAGCGCGCACAGCACCGATCCGCCCACAAACAGCACCAGACCGCAGAGATACAGGCGCTTTGTCGGAAAACGGGTGATCAGAAAAGCGGTCAGCGGCATGACTATGCCCATTGCAAGAGAAAAGCCCGAGGTGATCCACTGCCCGGTATCGACATCCACAGACAGGGTTTCGATCATCGCGGGAAGCGCCGTATTCAATGCGGTGGATAAAAAAGACGCCACAATGCTTGAAATAAGCATCGACATGAAAATCAGAAGACTTTTTCCTTCCGGTCTTTGGTTTGCTGAAACAGCCATTTTGCTACTCCTCCTGAAAGAACAGAACTGGTATCGTCGTACCATCATTATATCCGTCTTCGGCGTCTTCCATCTACCCGGAAAGCCGATTTTCCCCTGCAACAAATCCGACCTTTTTCCAAGACAAAACAGGTTCCGCATAAACGCAGGCCGCCCCGGTGAGGTTCCGGGGCGGCTCCTTTATGATTTTTAAATTTATTCGGCGAAGAAGCTCCGCTCTTTTCCCTTAATGTACGCGTCCTCAGTCACGGCATAGGCGCCGGTGAGGCGGATGTCAGCCGAGGAAGAACCGATCAGCACGTCAAAACGGCCCTTTTCGACCTTCCAGCGCATATCCGTGGTCAGGAATGCCATCTGCGACGGATCGACCGTGAAATCGACCTTTTTCGACGCTCCCGGGGCAAGTGTCACGCGCCGGAAGCCCTGAAGCTCCTGCACGGGACGCGTCATCGAGGCAAATTTGTCCCGCAGATACAGCTGCACGACCTCGGTTCCTTCACAGTCGCCGGTATTTTTCAGGGTGAAGCTGATCCTGATCTTTCCGTCCGGGCGAACCTCCGGGATGGTCTCGGGCTCGTACTCTTTAATATCTGACGCTTCATAGCCTGCGCGTGTGCCGCCGAGGTTCTGGCCGAACTGTGCTTTCTTCAGCACCTTTTCAATGCCGCCGAGCTCTTCCTCCTGCTGCTGCGGCGTGCCGTTCACGGAAAGGCCCGAATACTCAAATGTTGTGTACGAAAGCCCGTGTCCGAAGAAATAGCGCGGCGTGTGCGGACAGTCGATATAATTCTGGAAGCCGATCGACATGCCCTGATGCCAGGCGGAGCCGTTCGGATGATTGTAGTAGACCGGAATCTGGCCCGCTGTGTAGGCGACGGAAACCGGCAGCTTGCCGGAGGGATTCACAACGCCCCGGAGGACTTCCGAGACCGCCTCTGCCGTGCATTCGGAGGGGCTGAAGCACTCGAGGATTGCCGAGAGCTTCTCATCCGCGATGTCGGAGCTGATCGGGCGGCCGTCCAGATGCACGCCGACCATCGGAATGCCGAGCTTCGCCGCTTCCTCGATAAAACGGTCCTGACAGCGGGGCAGGTTGATATTTGTCCCGTCGACGCCCTCGCCCATCGTCGCGATCGAGCTTGTGCCGTGCTTTCCGCCAAGCGTCAGAATGATCAGATCCGCGCCTTCGCAGGCCTGAAGCGCCTCGGAAAATTCCGACTCGTCCGCGCCCGCAACCTGATAGCCGTGCGCGTAGGTGATTTCCGCATCCGGCAGGTCTTCACGAAGCTTTTTCAGGATCGTATCGACACCCGGCTTCGCCCAGTCCATGATCTCCCGGAACTTATCGGTCTCGCTGAATTCGACGCGGGTGCCGGGAATTCGCTTCACCTCGGAAGCGCCGTCATTCCCCATGACGCCGGCCATCGAGCTCTGCGCGGCATACATGCCCTCGACAAAGGTGAACTGCGTATAGCCGCCGAAATAGTGATTCGCCCAGTCCGCGTGCGGGCCGATCAGCGCGATCTTCTTCAGGCCCTTCTTCAGCGGCAGGGTGCCGTCATTTTTCAGGAGAATCAGGGATTCCCGGGCAGACTGAAGAGAAACCGCGCGGTCCTTTTCATCGTAGAAAATCTTGTCAAATTCCTCGTCGGGAAGCGCAAAGGGATGCTCGAAAAGTCCCATGCGGAACTTTGCCGTAAGTTCCCTCAGAACCGCCTGATCCAGGACAGCCATGTCCGCTCTTCCGTCCTCGAACATCGCCTTCAGTTCTTTATTATATGCCTCCTGCATCGGAAGCTCGCAGTCCATGCCGGCCTTCATCGAAAGGTAGCCGGCCTCCTCGAGCGTCTCCGAAACGCCCTGAACATTGTGGATATTGGCGACCGCGCCGTAGTCTGAAATCGCGGCGCCGTTAAAGCCCATCTCGTCCCGAAGAAGCTCTGTAAGAAGGTGGTGCGAGGCCGAAGCCGGTACGCCGTCCATCGAATCATAGCAGGGCATGACGGCGTGCAGATCCGAAAGGGCGATCGCCGCCTGGAAGGATTTGCCGTAGGTTTCCAGAAGCTGCCGGTCGCCGATATAGGTGCCGGAACCGTGGATGCCGCCCTCGCTGGAATGGAAGCCCATGAAATGCTTCGCGCAGGCGTCGGCATGAAGACCGCCGACCTCCGTCTCCTGCAGGCCCTTCGTCATCGCAGCGCCCATCGCGGCCGCAAGCGTCGGATCCTCACCGTAGGTCTCGCCGATCCGCCCGAGTCTCGGGTCCCGGTTCACGTCCAGCACCGGGCAGAGGATCTGCGTCATTCCGCCGGGAAGCTCCTGCCGCGCCGTGATCTGTCCGATCTTCTCCTCGAGCGCCGGGTCAAATGAAGCGCCGCGGTTGATATTTGCCGGGAAGCTGGTCGCGCCGATCATCATCGAGCCCGTCAGACCTTCCATATGGAAAATCGCCGGAATATGGTGCGGCGAAAGTTCCATCACGATTTCCTGCCATTTCCGCTGCAGTTCGAGGACTTCATGTACGTCGCGCCTTGTGCGCATAAAGAGCGCCGAAAGCTGTCCGACGCCGCCGGGCATCGCATATTTCATGCGGTCCAGCGTGCCCTCCGGCAGCATTTCAAAGGGAAAGGCGTAGCTGCCGATGACCTGGCCCATCTTTTCCTCCAGGCTGAGTTTCGAGAGGAGGTCCTGTGCCCGCTCCTCCGGTGATAATGTCGCGTCTAAATACTTTTCCATGATCTGAACCTGTTCCTTTTTTATTTTCTGTCATCCCGAGCGCAGCCGAGGGATCCTGTCAGTAATTATTTATCAT
>CAMOZF010000007.1 GCA_946630765.1 uncultured Lachnospiraceae bacterium
GTCGACACCC
The DNA here is from genome assembly GCA_946630765.1 of uncultured Lachnospiraceae bacterium. Next base: position 11 of record CAMOZF010000007.1, read on the forward strand.
GTATTGGAACGGTCAGTGTGGTTCCGTTCCAGCTCATTGCCGCCGGAGAATCAGATCCCGACGCCGCTCTTCTCGCGACCCCTCTCGGTCTTGCAGCGGCGGCACCTGCGGTTTCACCGGTCGCATACGGGTATGTAACATCAAGTTCAACGTTGTCGAGTCTCGCGCTTTCTCCGGATACCTGTCCTCCGGTAAAGGTCGTTCCATATCCCTTGGCGGAAATATATGTAAGTGTTGCTTTGTATACACTCCCGTCTTTATGCGTATCGTTAAGGAGAACGCCGTACGATATGTTCTTGGCTTCTGCGGTCTCTGCGCCTTTGTTGTAGCCCGCCTGGTATATTTCGGCAGCATTGATCTGCAGTTTGGTTGTGGTATTGCGCTGCGCATATATCGCACCGGAAGTTGTGTTGTCGTCATAGGTTGCCTTGATCGCAAATGCATAACTCGGATTAGTTGTCAGCGTGGCGGCCCCGGTTGATTCGTTGATGCTTACTACGGCCGGAGTGTACGTTTTATTGATGATGCTCGCCGCAACGGCACTTCTCTGTATAACCGAACCGGCTCCCGCCGTCTTGCCCGCGTTAAAAATATCAGTAACGTCCACGTCTTCACTTAGGGATGTATATGCGGGTTGCCAATAGTAACTTCCGTCATGTTTCGTTCCTCTGGCCTTGGCTCGGACCGTGATCGGCGCCGTGTATTTCACCGTGCTTCCGCTCGTGTCTTCTTCCATTGTTCCGAGCGCCGAGATCAGAATACTGCTCCCGCTTGTACCGTCAGAAGTCGGAACCGTCGCCGTTTCTGCTCCGTCATCTACACCGTCGTTATAAGCGTTCAGCCCGCTTACAGTGATCGAGCCAGTTACGGTGTTCAGTACCGAGCTTGTTTCCGAGTCGTAGCGTTTTGCCTGAATCGAAACCGTTGTGTTGTGCGTGCTGGACTGATAGACATCGTCGATATATCCGTCGTTGTCCACGTCAGTATCTCCGCTTCCGGCCTGCTGGCGCCCGAGACCCGTAATTGTGATATAGGCCTTGCCGCTGCTGCTTCCACTGGTGGAGCCCTCCAGAACGCCGGTCTCATAGACTTCTGTTACGTCGATGCCTTCCAGCACGCCGGTTCCGAACTTATCGTTGGAGGCCGTCGCCTTGACCGGAACGTTGATCAGATATTTACTTTTTGTCGAATCGGTCTTATAGGGATAGACAATACTTCCGTTTGCTTCAAACGCATCAACCGTTACGGCGTTATATGCTCTGTCCGCCTCAAAGCGGATCAGCTGCGTTTTCGAATTGCCGTTGTCTAGTGTGATGGTCACTCTGCCCTGCAGCACCTTTCCATCTGTGTTGCTGACCGTTCTGAGATAGGCGTTCTCGATCTTTGGGATTGCTGAAATATCTCGTGTCGTACTGTAAGACGCCTGGGTGATTCCGGTTGGATTCACGCTTCCGCGCCCTGACGTATATACCGTTGTTACATCAGCGCCGGTGATTGTAAAATTCTTGGCTGTCGATGTAACTGCCGTTCCCTCAGAGCCGGTTCCTGTTGTACTGTAGGTCCCTGATATCGTAGAAATATAAGAATTTCCGCTTGCCTGAGGTGTTGAGAAGCTTGAGACTGCGAAATTCGTGGCACTCGCTTCCCGGATGCTCTGATTCCAGACCGAACCCGCCCCAATTGTGAGTGTGTTGGAACCACTGTTTCCGTTCGATGCCGTCGCCGTAACCGGTACGGTAACGCTGTATCGGCTCTGCGTTGAATCCGAACCGTATGGATAGCCGATGCTGCCGCCGGAAGTTACTCCAATGTCGTTACTCGAAATAGTTACGGAATTAATCGCTCTTGCCGCGCTCATTTCTATAACGGCGATTCTCGAGGTATTGTCATTCAGATTGATCTTGACCCTACCACGAATAACTGCAGTGTCGCCCGTCACGGCATTGGAAGAATTCGCCGTATATCGGACATAGGCATTTGGGATGAACGTCGTTCCGAGAGATGTCGGGCTGCTCGACGTACTGTAAGAAGCATACTCAAGATCCGAAACATCTTTCGCGTTTGTTCCAGCCGTAATACCGGCTCTGTATACGGTGGACACATCCACATTTTCAATGCTGAAAGGCTTTGCAGCAGAGTCGTATCTTCCTCCGGCGGCTGCGGTGCTGGTGAGCTTGACCGAACCGGAAACCGTTGATAAATATGATCCGTTGCTCTCCGTCGGTGCTGTGAAACCGGTGATATTTGCGCTTGACTCGTAAAGATCGACCGTCCGCATGCTTTTGTCCCAGACACTGCTCACGTCGACACTAAGATCTTTGGATTGGGTAGCGCCATTCGTTGCTTCCACTGTGACCGGCACCGTAATGAGATAGCGTGACTTAGTCGAATCGCTGGCATACGGATACACCGTACTTCCATTTTGAATTTTGCTTGCTAGAATGGCGACAGAGTCCCTTCCGGCATCGTAAACCGCGTTCGCCTGGATACTGCGGGATTCGTCGATCGTCTGCTCGCCCTGCACTTCCCAGCTTCCGGTTCCGAGCTGGCCTTTCGCCGTACCGGTGATTTTGACATTAATATAGTGGTTTCCCTGTTCGTCTTCCGAATATCCGGCAGTTCCGCTGAGCGTCTGAAGGCTTACCGCATTAATCTGGGCAGTTCTCGCTCCGGCGGTAACGGCAGGTCTTGCACTCACCGTGATGTTCGCGCTGCCTTCAGTCCCCTCGGAGGTTCTCGCCGTAATATTCGTCGTGATTGTCTGGGCATTTCTGTCATACTGCTGAACCGTGTCTTCGGTCTCAGCGATATACGGGATCGTAACCGCCTTCATGGCCTCTGCGGCCGAAATGGACGCGGTCGCCGTGTGCCTACTTCCGAGCGCCGTCTGTTTTGACCTGTCCGAATAGAGCTGCGCGAAAATCGGAAAGCTCAGCGACTTGCTGTTCGGCAGGAATTTGATTGCATTGCTGTCCGAATTGATCTTCTGACTGTCGAGTCCAAACGTTACTGTAACCGCATTAACGGCCGCCGACACCCCTTCTTTGTACGCTTTGGTGTCGGCTATTTTAAAAGACTGAAAATCTCCGCCGTTAGCAGTAGCGTACCCAAGCTGGATGGTGCCGTCGTTCTGTTCGTACAGCATGTGGCTGTGATTCCAGGTCGAAACTCTCTGGTTTTTCAGGGACATGCTGTTTGACGCAATGATGTTCTTCGCGACGATCGTATCTGCCGCGCCGAGTTTCGCATCGATCCTCTGTGCCACCAGTTTGTCGATCTCCGCGTAACTTGCCGTCAGGGAATCTACTTTTCCGTTCAGCTTGATAACTTCAGAGTTGATCTCCGCAACCTGAGAATCCACCGTGAACTTGTCCGCCTTGGCTTCCAGGACGGACTGATTCTCTGCAATGTAGAGAGAAAGCCGGCCGTTAAGATTATCGATATCGTCGTCATGCTCTTTTGTTTTATTTACGACAAGGTTAATTCTAGAGCCGGTATCCTCCTGCAGCATAAAGATACGTGCGGAATTGGTCTCGATCTCCCGCCCCTTCTCATCCAGTTCCCGTTTGAGAGCGAAAAGTGACACCATGCCTGCCGTATCGTTTACATCGATTCCTGCGTCATATAAAACTTTCTTGATCTTCTCGGTCTCTTTCTTCTGTTCTTGTACCTGCTCTTCTACTTCTTCCGCTTTGTCTTTGGCATCCTTGGCGTCTTTTTTGGCGCCGTTTGTCTCGCCGAGCAGATGCCATCCAAGCGCACCGCCACCGGCAGCCACACCATCTTCTCCGACTGACTGACTGTAGCTCTGCTGCCGCCAGTCTTCCTTGTAGCGCTGCGTCAGCGTCTGTTTGGGATTGCCGAACGTGTAGGTGTTGTTTCCGGGGCTCGCAATATCATATTCGATGGACGTGCAGGTCAGATACTCTACCAGACCGTGAGGTGACGACGTGATATGCACCCTGTCGCCAAGATAGATCGCACGGACGTTCGGGTTCAGCAGATGCAGATCCACTGCCTTTACCGTCAGGGTCATCGGAATATTGATGTTGTTTTCCATATACCGCCTGGCATTTTCCAGCAGTGTATAGGGAGACTTGACATTGCTGAAAGTCTGCGTCCTGACAATCCTGCCGTACTGCTGCACCGCCGCTTCATCGACCAGCTCATCGGAAAATCCGTTGACTGTTTCAATGGTCAGGTTGTCGTCGCCAAGCGGAATCAGAACCGTGAACAGATCCTCTGCTGAGATCTCCTGCTCCAGTTCAAGCAGGTTGGACCCGAGCTCTATTTCCTGTGTCGCAGTTCCGCCATATTCTTTTAAAAGATCGATATACGCCTTTCCGTCTTCATATCGTGCCCGCAGATACCCGCCGGCATAGCTGATGACGGTAGATTCCAGATAGTCGAGCGTATTGCTCCAGTTATCGACGATCGAGTTGATCACGATCTGCTGATAATCGATGTTGCCGGCATTCAGATTCTGTTCGTTTTTGCCTGCGATCTTCATATCCCGGTTTTCGACCGTAATCTCCCCGACGTAAAACTGCTTTTCTTCTCCGACCAGCGCATTATGCTGGCTGATAACAAAGCGGAAGAAATCGTGGAGTTTTCCTTCGAACGCTCTCGCTTTCTGTACGCTGTCCACGAGATATGACAGCGCGCCTTCACAGTATATGGATCTTGAAGTGTCAAAATTTAGTTTATTAGACAACACTCTGCCTCGGAAGATCTCCGTATTGTCCATTTTGACATAAACGATCGTCGTCAGCTGCTGCATCTGATGATAATATGGATGATTCGGCAGAATGTTGAATTCCAGAGAGCCTGCTTTTCCTATTTCGAGGTTCAGCTTGGGCTCCAGCAGAATGAGAGACTCATCCATCGGTCGATAGATCAGTTTGTCATTCGCGTAAATGAAAAACATCAGAGTCTCCCCTCCTGCATCTGAATTGTGACTGTTCCTTGCCCGGCAAAGGTAAGCGTATTTTCACCCTGCGTCAGCCGGATGTTCGGATTGTAGTTTCCGCCCATCGCAAGCGCGTAGCTCGTTCCGTTGAACGTTACAGTCATGCCGGGCTCGGAAGTCAGGATTGTCGGGACGGTCTCCATGAAGTCATTATCAATAACGAGCGTCATGCTTCCGTCCACGACCAGATTTTTATAGGACCGGATAATGCCGGTCTCAAAATTGAACGGGTCCCACAGCCAGTCCTGATCTGATCCCAGAATGGACTTTTTGTAGGGCCCCACGTTATAATCTATCGTAATGGATGACCAGTCCTTGCTGGACTTCCATGAGTTAACTGAAAATCTTCCGAGATAAAAATAATTCGGGTCATCATCGAGGACGGCACGAAGTTCTTTCCCGTGAAGATAAATCATGATTTCGCTGTACAGCGTGTGCCAGGCCTGGTAACCGTTCATGACCAGGAATTCCCAGGAGCCTGTCCGGTTTCCGTAGGTCGGTCTTCCGGTGAGCGCTGTTGTCAGATCCAGCATCCCGTCTCCTCCGGGGAGCTCAATGTAATTGGTTTTGACTTCCGGAGGATTGACGAGAGGCCTGGAGGTAGGAACCAGATGCCAGTCGTCCCAGGTATTCTTCTCTCCGATGGTGATAGAATGATAGGCCTGTGCCTTCGTGGAACTCACATCAGTTCCCCCTTCCTCTTCTTGTTGCCATGACGCCGAAGCTCCTGTCCATCCGGGCCGAAGTTGCCCCGACCAGTGCCCCGGTGTCCATGACAATCTGCATATTGGTAATGGCGGTTCCAAGGTTGTCTACTTTCTGGGAGAGCAGTCGCATTTCCGTTAAGGTACCGCTGTTGTCAAGACTGTAGTTTACATTGGATGCAATATCATTTACATTGTTCCGCAGTCCGACTGTCGCACGGTTAAACATACTGTTGATACTGGCTGCTGTATAACTCAGATCGCTCGTGTCAACAACCGGAACGATGCTCGGCTGAATATCAAAATTATCGTCCGCGATCGTTCCGACCCTGGCCATGCTTCTTTCCATCGCAAGGATCAGTGAATCACTCAGCACGACAATGGAGTCGATCGCTTCGTCAGAGTTTTTATCAACACCATTTGCAACGCCGGCCGGAATATATTCTGCGAGAGATGCAAATGCCCTTGACGGAGAATGTGCGTCGATCTGCGACTGAAAATGAGACATCAGCTGCTGCCCGAGCCAGTCGACGGCTCCTGTTGCGACGCCAGAATTGCCAAAGATACCGCTTGCAACGCCTTCCGGCATATATTCTCCAAGACCTTTAAAAGAATCTCTCCAGGACGCCTGGGTCTTCTCACCGGCAAGATCTTCATGCAGCTCGTAGAAGCTCTTGAGCGCTTCGCCCTTGCTCGCTTCTGCGCCTTCGCCGAATGCAGTCATCTGCAGTTCGCCCAGTGCCCTGGCGTTTCCTTCGATCGTACTCTCCGTCTCTGGCGGGATCATCATTTCCTGAATGAATGAAGACATTTTATCGCTGGCTGCTTTGTAGTCATTCTGGACCCAGTCCTCGGCGTCCCATTGAACAAAATCTTTTATAAAACCGAGCTTTGACAACCCAGGCATGCTCTCGAACATCTTTGCCAGCTTTTCCTGAATCGGTTCAACGACCAGTCTGACAAAAGCCCTCGGTATGATATTGGAGATCCACAGAAGAGCTTTCAGGACTGCTTCCAGTACCGCTTCCGCAACATTCATTACGGCCGCGATCAGAGAATCTTCGTTGTCTCTCAGTGCGTTCCCAATCGCGTTCAGAAGCGTGATAATCGCCCGCATGATGACATTGGCAAGGGGCTCAAGCAGATTAAATAAATATCCGAGCAGTGCAACAACAATACCACCGATCGTCGCGAGCATCGTCGGACTCATTCCCTGCAGCGCCGTCAGAACCGCGCCGCCGAGCTGAACCACTGCATTTGCCAGATCGAGCTTTCTTGCTATGATGGCAAGTGCGATAGCTCCGAGTATGACTCCCACAATCTGTGCAAATTTTTCGCCGTTTTCCTTAATGATATCAAACGTATCGATGATCGCCTGGAAGAACTGCGGAAGCGAATCACTCAGCAGGTGAATTGCCGCTGCGACTGCCAAAATTGCAAGACTGATGATCAGCAGTGAGCCGGTCGCCATGATAGCGCCTGCTCCGAATCGCAGCATACCGGTTCCGAGCATCTTCATGCCGACGCCGAATAGCAGAAGAACACCGCCGAGTGCCAGAAGTCTGATGATCCGTTCGGTAAAGTTTCCGACTCCTCCTGTTATCTTATCCCATGGGATTACGGCGATTACCGTCCCGATGATCGTACCAAGCACAGACAGGACCGGTGACAAAAGCGAAATCGCCACTGCCATGATCGCCATAGCGCCAGCTATGAGCAAAATCTTCCCAGGCTCCATTCTGGACATCCACGCAGCCAGACCGCCGAGCATGACCATGATAAGCCCGATTCCGGCAACACCCTGCAGCATCTGTCCCCAGTCCAGTTTCCCGAACGCGACCAGCGGCTTGGTGAGCAGTCGGATCGAAACCGCCATCAGCGCCATACCGCCTGCAATCTGAATCATGCTTCCAACGCCGGAGCTGTTCAGTCTCGACATCCATGCCATCAGACCGCCGAGTTCCAGCATCAGCAGTCCGAGCCCTGCAATACCCTGCAGCATCTGAGTCCAGTTCATCTTTCCGAGTTTCTTGACCGTCTTTGTCATCATACCAATGACGACTCCGATTGCCAGAATAACAGCCGCAACCTGAAGGATGGAATTATCCTTGAACTTCTTGAACCGGGTTGCCCGCTCCAGAATGCTGGACATCGCCTGCATCAGTAAGGTCATGCCCAGGAACATAATCACCAGCTGATACCACGGTACATCTTTTGCAGTCTTTGCCATTTTGGTCACACGGCCGATTATGGCAAACATCGTAATCAGAATGCCGAAGGACTTTCCGATATCTTTCGTGTTAAGCCCCTGCATCTTCTTGACAAAGACATACATGATCGCAACGACTGCTCCGAGCATGAGAACCACTTTTCCTATATCCCATAATCCGACTTCATTCTTTTTAAAACTGTTAACTGCATGTACCAGCACGCCCATTGCGATCGCAATCGCCAGGATATTAGCCGCAAGCTTCGGTATAACATTAATTGTATTATTCGATAACTTCTTGCTCATATCCCTCGTGTTATCTATAATCTTTGTAAAATTAAAGAGATTTCCCTTTGACAGTTTTGACAACAGGAACAGCATGCCTCCAAGCGCCGCGGTCACGACAATCAGTTGCTCCGTCGGAACTTTGGACAGCAGATACATCGCTCCTGCGAGAATCGCTACCGCAAGTGCAAACTTGATGACCGTATTGACCTTGATGCTCTCTTTAAACTGATCGAAGGTGTCGCTGATGCTGCTGAACGTACCGGTGATTGCTTCCGGAATGGAACTGAATTCCTTTGCAATCTTTCTGACATTTCCTGCGATATTGGCGATTTCCGCCAGCAGGCTCAGCTTCAGTGCTGTCTTCAGTGCGTTGAGAATATCACTGAACTTGATCTGGCTCACACGTTCTTTGACAACCTCATAAGCCGTACGGATAACCATGCTCGCGAACGCGACGATCCGGTCAACCACGCTCTGCACCTGTGAAAAGTCCGTCTGTTTTCCGGTGAAGAAATCCCGGATAATCGTCCACATATCGCTCAGCTTCTGCCGGAAGCTCTCAAAGTTAGGAAGATTTCCGCCGAAGAACTGACTGATCTTGGTACGGAACTCATCGATCTTCTTTGCGATTTCATCAATAGACGGGAGCTTCCCGCCGAGCAGATTCTGGATGGACTGATACCAACCCGTCACCGTCATCTGCACGGTTTCCAGATTCGGCATTTTGGAAAGAATGCTGTCGACCAGCCCGGAGACCGTCGTAATGCCGACAGATGCTACTGACACGATAATATCCAGTATGTTGGCAACGACACTGAGCACCGGTGACAGGAAACGGAATCGTCCGACAAAATCTGCCAGCGCCTTTTCACCGTCGGTCAGCACGCCCATGTAATGCTCCGGATCTTTCAGAAAATCCCTTACTTTTCGAAGCGATTCTGGTATACCCCGGATTGTCTCTCCAACTTTAATCAGTTTTTCCCGGATCCTGAGAAGCGTGAAGTCAAAATCGGTCAGAACTCCGGCATAATGCTCCGGGTCCTTCAGAAAGCCGCGGATTCTCTGAAGCGAGCTTGGAATATCAAGAATCGTACTGTAAATGCCGCTCAGCTTCTGCGTCACTTTATCGAACGACGGAACCGCCGCCGACAGATCACCAAGGAACATCGAGAACGCATCGACGAAGCTGAGGTCCTGCTTGCCGCTGAAGATGCTGAGAATGGAATCTGCAAAATTTCCGATCGCCAAGGACACTTTTCCGACAATCGCAAGAACACCTCCTGCGACTTTCAGGACATTCTTGCCGCCGGTGAACACCAGCTTGAAAATATTCTTCAGGCCTTCCTGCGCCTCTTCTGTCAGCCCCATCGTCGCAGTGAAGTCCCGGAACTGAATTGACAACTCCGCCAGATGTTCGCCAAATGTCTCGGCCTCATCCCAGCCGAACACTTCATACAGGGCTTCTTTGATCGGGTTGGTGACGGATTCGATGGCATCCAGCAGATTCCAGAAAGCGCCGATCGGGCCGCTTTCTTCATCGAGATTAAACCAGGCATCACGCCCTCCTGCGATATACCATGCTTCCAGAATATCATTCCGGACATCTCCGCCGGCCGCGAATACGTCATACAGTCTGGCCGTTACTTCCGTCCAGAAATCCTTCGCTTCCAGATAGTCACCGATCACCCATTGAAATGTACGCATCCACTTGGAGCTGACTGCATCCTTGGTGGCTTCGATGGTGTCCTCCCAGGTCTTTGCCTCCTGGCCCATGCGGAAACCCTGTTCGGAGTATTCCCATTTCGTATCGATCAGGCCCTGGATCGCCTTCTGAAGCGCTTCTATCGACTCTTTGTTCTTTCCGGCGTATTTCGCCCAGTCGAACTCCGCTTCTTTTCCTTTGTCCATGTACGTCCGATATTTATCGAGAACTTCAAGGACATCGGTTGCTTCCAATTCGGTAGACTGCGTTGCTTCATACAGCTTGTCCGTAAATTCCGCATACCTCTGAAATACTTCTGACATGACCTCATTGTCAAACCATCCGGTTTTCAGCTGCTCGCGGAAACTCTTCGCGTCAAAGAGGTCGTCTTCTGTAATATCTTCAATACTGCCGAGGCTGCTTGCAAAATACTTTACGGCATGATCTGCGTCTTCGTATATATGACCGGCATCGTTTCCAACACCGACTAGTTTACCCATCGCCAAAGCCGTATCGATAACATTCTGTTTGAACTCCAGCGTCGCCATGCCGGCGTTCTCGATGGATTTCCAGTCGATCTGCTGCATCTTGCCGGTGCTGAGCGCCTGAGAGATGTTGTACATCGCACGGGAGACTTCTGCCGGTTTTGCGCCTGCGGAAGCGCCCCATGAGGCAATGCCCATCATGGCATTGAATGGGTCTTCGATGCTCTGCCCTTCGCCAAGGCCGACGCCTGCCGCCAGGAATTTGCCGACGTTTGCCGCCATATCGACAAAGTTGTAGGAAGTTTCGTCGGTGTACCACATCATCTTGTCGAGCAGGGCGTTGATGACTTCCATCTGCTCGGCTTCATCGTCAAATTGATCTCTCGTGGCCGCCATGATGGACTGGACCGCTTCGGTCTTGCTGCCGTATTTGTTCCAGCCCTCGGTGACCTGGTCGATGGTCAGCCCTTTGACGGTTCTTGTGGCAAAGTTATAGATCTGGTCGGTCAGATTTTCGATGACTCTCCGTCCGGCGATTTCGAGCGCATTGAACGACTCGGCCACCTGGCCAAGACCACGGCTCATCGGGCTTGCGTCAAACCGGTTCACCTGATCGGACAGATTTCGGATGGAATTGCTGGCGCCGCCGTCGTCGAGTTTCAGAGCCTTGTCAAGCTTCTCAAGGGTCTTGATGGTCCGGTTTGCTCCGGATTCGAAGTTTTTGTTGTCTATTCGCATCTCTACGATGCGTTCGTCTACATTCTGATTCTGAGCCATTATCTTCTCCGGACCTCCTTCCATGCGGCGTCTGCTATTTTATCGAAAATCGGCTGTATGGCCGGTGAAATATAATGTCGTCCCTGTACATACCCGCCGTTTGCCGTTCCGTGACCGTAATCCAGAACCACGGCGATCGGGACATTTTGATCCAGATTGGAGTTTCCCCAGAAGATGCTGACCCGACCTTCTTCCTGAACGATCTCGTAATACCAGGAAGCTGCGGTTCGTCCGGTGTCAACCGGGGTGGCGGAGGAGAGAGCGTCCACGCCCTCCTGAGCGTACTTCTTCAGAATACTGTTGAAATCGAGACGTAAAAGTTTCTTCAAAAAGTTGCGTGATTTTTTAAAATCTCCCTTTACTGTACACTGAATCATGCTTGCTCCTCCCCTGCCGGACTCAGCCGTGCGTGCCGTATTTGGCTTTTCGCTGTGCGTTCAGTGCAGCACGCTGACTGAGCATTTCCTGTTTGCTCATCTTCTTGCCGGGGGCTTTCTTGATGGAAGCCACTTTAATCAGTGTGAGCAAACGGTTTAAGTGCCATTTCTGACATGGTTCAAACGGAATGTTCAGTTCCGTCATCCAGTAATAGATGAGTTCGTTTGTGACGATCTCTCGTGAAGGCCTGTCATTCGAATTCTTTCGAAAAGTTGTGGCGGTCATGGGGTCGTCGATATATGCTGCTATTTTCTGAATTGATGCCGCGTCCAGCGAGTAAAAGACATTTGGATCAACGTCTTTCGTCAGACACATGCATCGAATATAGTCGATTGTTTCTTCACCGGTTTTCTTTTCCGGTGCCATGTACGGCTTATGCCATTTGGATTCCCACTTGACAATACTCAGCAGGGAATGCTCCAGCTGAATCGTACATGCCTTGGTGGCGATAAATCGCCCTGTCCTGTTGTCGAACTGTTCTTTTGCCGGGATGCTGATCTCGATCGGCACAAGACATCACACCTCGTGCAGTGCGGCAGCCGGCAGTCCTTCCTTTTCCATGAGCTTCTTTGCCTCGTCCATCTGCTCATTGCTGAGCCTCGGAAGCACATACTCCGAAAATTCGTCAAGAGATTCGCTTCCGCTCAGAAGTCCGAATACATAAGCGTCATAAAAAGGAGTCGTTTTAAATTTGTTGATATAGGGAACGCCGTTTTCATCCACTTTCAGAAACGCGTTCGGATCGTCTTTCGGACGAACGCCGTATGCGCTGTCGACGAGCATTTTGATGAATTCAAAGGCCGGCGCTCTCCGGACCTGACCGTCTTCCTGCTCCGTCATGAGCTTCTTCAGACGCTCGATCAGTCCGCCATCCGCTTCATACTTCATGTTCAGTTCAACGCACTCGACCTTTGTCAGGTTAAAATATGCGGTCGTTTCGATTTCCTGACCGTCATAGCCTTCGCATTTGATTACTTTCTTAAGCATTGCTCATTTTCTCCTTTCAATCATAAAAAATCAGGACCGCCAGCCTGACTGAATACGGTCCTGAGATGAATATCACGCGGCGTTCATCAGAATGGTCAGAACTTCATCGGGAAGCGGAAGCCGCGCCGTAGAAGCGGTGGTCGCCTCATGGGCAGGCTCGGTCATCTCGTAGTAGGTTGTCCCGCTGCTGAAGCTTTCGCCGTCGAACTGCGTATAGGTGTAGTTCGAGTCGGAGCCGGAACGGGTATAGTAGGTCTTGCCCGCCTGCATCGTGGTGTCTTTGGTTGCAGCATACTCAGCAGGAGTTGCTTCCGCGTCATCGGTTCCGTAGAGGACCGCTTTGATCGCGCGGAGTTGGGCCTTGGTCACCTTGGTAGAGTCAATCTCCATATGCGCGGTCGGCTTGTGGCCGGTGACGGGCACGGGGATGGTGTCGATTTCCCAGCTGAAGGTGATGGCTTCGGGACTGTCGTTGATCGTCTGATAGCTTTTCTCGGACGGAGAAGCAGTTGCTCCCCAGACAATATGAATCTTGTAGCCGTAGTCGTCATACTTGGTGTCGTTGCCGAGCGTGGTGACCCAGCTGAAGCCGAAAGGCTTGCGGGGCTGCTGCCCGATGGTGACGCCCGCTAAGAGCGTTGCGGAACCGTCGCACTCACCGAACTCGTCCGGATAGGTGTAGGCTTCGATCGTGCCCTTGTAGTTCTCCACACTGCGGATGGAGAGGTATTTGATATCGTCAGCGTAAATATCATTCGCTTCAGCGCCGTCCGGAGACTCCGTAACCGCGCTCAGACCGTTCCAGGCGACACCCTTCGGATATGCGCCTGTGGCATCCTGCACGTACAGAACGCCCTGTTTGGTACCGGTCTCATAGAAACGTTCGCCGACCTGATCCCATTTAAGGACTGCCATAGTCGTTTCCTCCTGATTAATAGTAAATGGTCCATACATCGTGATGCAGATTGTCCTGTATGAAATGCCTCTGGTATGAACAGTGTGGAAAATGCTGTCCGACTCTTTCAAGCATCTCCGGATCAGGTTCATCTCTCTGGATGTATGTGACTTCATAGCCGGGGCGGAACAGATAGGCTCTGTCATTTGCTCTCGGCTGATATGCAGTTGTGCGCTTCATGATGAAGCATGGATATTCGATTCCTGTGAAGATGTACGGATCTCCGCCGTCTGCAAATCCGGCATCTGCGGAGGTCTGAAAGTACACTTCATCACTGCCGAGCAGGTCTTTAAGCTCCTGAATCAGAAGATCGGACCGTCGCTCCATTGTAAGGACCTCCCAGTGTCAGAATCAGTCGAGGATACTGCACAGAAACATCCGTGATCTTCCATGCAGTACCCATCCACTTGATGTATCTCATGGAACCGACGTGATTGCGGGCGTAGGGGTCCGCCAGAATTGAAATCTGATTCTGAACACCGATGCTGTCATTGACACTGTCGGTCGTCTGGAAACGAATCGAGCGTTTCAGAACATCGCCGGAGTAGGAATACTCTACCGGAATAGTCGTCCGAACGCCCGGTCGTTTTTCCGTGACCTCGACAAATCCGATCTGACCTCTGTATTTCACGCAATCACTTCCATTTTGATTTTCTTATGCTCTCGTCTCGAGCGAAGTCGATCAGCCGGTGCCTCCAGTGCCTGCGGTGACTTCCTCTTCCAGAACGATGAAGCTGTAGATACGGGTGTTGGCGCCGGAAACGCGGGTCTCGATCAGGCTCTTGAGCTGGTTGAAGTCAATGTCGAAGTCGGTGAAGTGCGTGATCTCGCCGCCCTTAGTGGCACCGATGTTGTAGTCGTTCAGGTTGCCGATGATAGCCAGAAGACGATAAGTCTTGGCAGTATTGCCAGTGCCCTCAGTACGGGTCAGGTTGTCGAACTCGGGAACGTTGAACACGTCGCGCACATCCAGCGCAGAGGTGAGCTCGCCCTTGTTGGTATACAGACGACGGCCGTTCAGATCCTTCGCAAGCTGGATCTTGTTGAAGAAGCGCTGGCTGCAGAACATATCCATGCTGCCGCTGCCGCGGTAGTCAATCTTGGCATCGAGGATGGCTTCCTCAACAGCCTGTGCGTACAGGTAGTTGGTGCCGAATCCCGGGTCGTTCTCTGCAGCAGTCGCGGAAACGATCTTCCGGATGGTAAAGATGCTGTTGTCAGTCCAGATCGGACGGATCTTCTCTTCATTGATCTTGTCCTCAGCAGCAGCGTCACGGCCGTCACCGATCAGGATTGCGCGGGCAAGTTCCTTCTCGAGCTGCATGCGGTCGATCTTGTACTGATAGTCGACATAGTCAAAATCGGTGATGTCAACGACATCATCACGGTTCAGCTGGCTCTTGGCGTAGATGGTCTGAGGCTCGGTGGTACGCTTGGCAACAGTGTAGTTCTCTGCGAGGAGCTTCTCCTTGCCCTTGGCATAACCCTTGGCACGGATGCCTTCGATGGTGCGCAGATCGACCTGAGAGGTACGGATGCGGCTGAACGGGCTTCTGTGAACCTTATTCAGAACTGCCTTGACCCATGCCTGGTCATTGGTGACGAGCTCCGGGGCGCCGGGGCGAACGTCATGCCATTCGGGGAACAGAGAATCCACGCCGGCAGGAGTCTGTCCGACAGGATAGGAAGTAAAGCCGCTGACAGGAGCGAGGTCGTCATGCTGTAGACCGTTCTCTTCGGCATAGGCCTGCATAGCCTCTTTCAGAGTGCCGTACTTCTTCGCAACGGCAATGATGTTCTCTTCGTCACTGTGAGAGAGATAGGCGGCCGAAGTCTGGGCGCCTTCAAACGCATTAAAGTTCATGGAATATCCTCCTTCAGAATGTTCAATATCTTCTTCGTCGTCGTCATCGTCCGCAGCGCTCTCTGCCGCTGCCTGACCGACAAGATAGGACAGGACGGTAAGCTGATCATCGTCCATGGTGTCGATTACGTCCTGAACGGTTTTGTCTTCGTTCATTTCTGGTATTTCCTCCTCATAAAGTTCATCCGATTCCTCTTCGTCATCAGAATCGTCTTCTTCCGGTTCGTCATCTTCATGGGAAAGAACGTCGTCATGATCATCGTCCGTTTCCTCGTAAAGATCTTCTTTCTCGTCCGGATCGGAATGGCCCAGTTCCAGGCCGTAGTCCTCTCCGACATAGATGTATGCTTCGTCCATCAGGGTTTCAAAGTTGTCGCCATGGGCTACGACCGGATATGTGATCTGTGCGCCCATATTGGCACCGGCAAGAACCAGACTGACTTCTTTGATGGAGCCGTGAAGCACGTCCCCGCCTCTCTGCTGCAGCTGATTTGCCCAGATGGACAGTGAGGTAATATCACCATGCGCTACGTCACGCTTCGCGGCCTGTGCGAGATCGCTGTCGTTGAAGTAGCCATAAAAAAGAACACCCTCAGGCGTGTTCTCAAGGAAACCGTGTCCGAGAACTGCCTCAGGGCTGTCGTGATTGTGCCCCCACACAAGCGGAACTT
>CAMOZF010000008.1 GCA_946630765.1 uncultured Lachnospiraceae bacterium
GTGACATAATGCCTTCACAGTAGCGGCGGCTGACCGTATTGGAAGTGCCGCCGGGGAAGCGCAGAAGGTTCGATCTGGCGCCGGTCTGTGCTGCCACGATGTCATTCATTTCGTTGATGTCCGCCCAGAAGGCGTCCTCGCTGGAGTAGATGATGTCGTAGCGGTGGGTTTTGGTATGGATCGCGACGGTATGCCCGCGCCGCGCCTCTTCACCGATCAGATAGACATGATCCGGGAACTGCGAGGTTACGAAGAAGGTGGCCTTGACGCCGAACTGGTCCAGAATGTCCAGAAGCCGCGGGGTATAAGGCGAAGGACCGTCGTCAAAGGTCAGATAGATGACCTTGCTTCCGGGGTTCTGGACTGCGCTTTGCTGCGGCTGGTAGACGAAAACCTGGCGGCTCGCTTCCGCGGCGTTTCCTTCCTGGTCGGCGACGCTGTAGCACACCGTATAGGTCCCGACGGTGTTGATGTCCGGAAGACCGCTCACCGCGACGGAAGCCGTGAGATCGCCGTCCACATCATCTGTCGCACTGTAGCCGGGCTCCGCGTAGCCGGTGCCGACGGCAAGGTAGATTTTACCGCTTCCCGCAAGAGAGAGCACGGGGGCGTTCACATCTTTATAAATAATCTCGCGGGTTACCTCGGCGTAGTTGCCGCTGCTGTCCGCTACATGATAGACGATCCGGGACTCGGACTCGTCACGGACAACGGATGCCGTGAGGTCGCCGTCGACGGTATCGATTGCGGCGTAGCCTTCTTCGACGTAGGTCGTGCCGGGCGTGGTGTAGGGATTGTTCTGTACAAGCGTGATCACAGGCGGCGTCGTATCGACGACGTGGACCGTGCGGGTTTCTTCGCCCTTCTGGTTCAGGGAATCCGAAATCATATAGTTGATCGTATAAACGCCGGGATGCAGGGTGTCGAGGGTGCTCTCCGAGACCACCGAGGCGCTCAGATCCCCGTCCTCCTCGTCTGTCGCGGTAAAGCCGGGCTCTTCGTATTCCGTGCCGGCCTCCAGCGTGATTTCCTTCTCCCCGAGAAGGGTGATAACAGGAACCGCGTCCGTATGAAGAATCGTCCGGGTCACGGAGGTTTCATTTCCGGAGGAATCGCTGACGGTGTAGATCCGCTCGTCCGGTGTCTCGCCTTCCGTGATCACGACCTTCTCTGTGAGATCGCCGTCGTAGTTGTCCTCAGCGCTGAAGCCTTCTTCAATATATTCGCCGCCGACCGGATTGACCTGATCGGGATTTGTCTCGAGCTTGATTATCGGCGCCTTCGTATCGACAAGGTGGATCAGGACTTCCTTTTCGTCACGGACCTTTTTCTTCTCGGCAGTATAGCGGATCCGGTAATCCCCGAGGACCTCCGGATTGAAATTGCTGTCCGTCTGTACCTCCGCGCCGATGATGAAATGAAGAATCGTTCCCCGAAGATGCGCCTCCGCCTTCGGCGCTTCAAAATCCTCTCCGTATTCAACCGTGTATTCCGTCTCTCCGTCGATCGTCAGGATCATTTCGTAACGGTTGATGATGAGAAGCACGGCAAAAGTGGCAATGACAGCCAGAAGAACGATGATGCCCGGCAGAAGAACACGCGGATTCCGCCGGATGGTTCGTTTCAGCTTTTTCAGTTTTTCAGACATTTTGTGTCCGATCCCCCCAAAATGATATCCAAGATTTTCCCGGCACAAAATATAGTGGTGCCGGGAAGAAACCTAACATATTATAGCGTGATCAGGAATAAAAATCAAGACGCAGGGGCAGCTTCTTACAGATCGATTTCGAGCATGACGGGGCAGTGGTCGGAGCCCATGACCTCCGGATGGATCGAGGGACTGAATTCCTTTGTCAGAAGGTCGTTGCTGATCAGGAAATAGTCAATGCGCCAGCCGACGTTGTTCGCGCGGGCGTTGGCCCGGTATGACCACCAGGAGTAGGCGTCCCGGAGGTCCGGGTATTTACAGCGGAAGGTATCGGTCATGCCGGATGCGAGAAGCGCGGAGAACATTCCGCGTTCTTCATCGGAGAAGCCGGGGTTTCCGTGGTTCGTGGCCGGGTTTTTCAGATCGATTTCCTCATGCGCGACATTCATATCGCCGCAGACGATAACGGGCTTATTCTTCCGAAGGCCGGCAAGATAATCGGAAAAGGCATGCTCGAAACGCGTCCTGTAGTCCAGCCGCTTCAGCTCCGGCTGCGCGTTTGGCGTGTAGACGGTGACCATATAGAAGCGCGCGAACTCCGCTGTGAGGACGCGGCCTTCCATGTCGAATTCCTCGATGCCGATGCCGCGCGTTACCTGAATCGGTTCCTCCCTGCAGAAGAGCGCGGTTCCGGAGTAGCCCTTTTTGACCGCGGAAAACCAGTACTGGTGGTAGCCCGGCGTTTCGACGACGGCCTGTCCTTCGTGCATCTTGGTTTCCTGAAGGCAGAAAACATCGGCGTCCGCTTCCCGGAAGTAATCCATAAAGCCTTTATTCAGACAGGCCCGGAGACCGTTGACATTCCATGAGATCAGTTTCAGCATTTTTCTCGTTCCTTTACAGTAATTGTTGAGATTCAGTCCTGCACCGCGTCGCAGACGCCCTTGAGGTAGGCCGTGAAATAGGCTTCGCAGGCATAGTGGCCGCCGACCATATCGATCAGGTGGTCATTCATGATGGCGCCGTCGAAACCGACCTCCTTCAGGACCTTCATGACCCGGATCAGGTTGTAATATCCGGCGTCGGGGAAGGTTTCGTTGAAGCCGCCGGGCGCGCTTAATGGCGCGGTGACGTTTCTCATATGCAGCTTGAAAAGAAGCTTCCGTTCCGACAGCCAGCGGATGAATTCCTCGACGGTCGCGCCCATCAGCTCGCCGCCCTCCAGCCAGCAGCCGACGCAGAGACAGCAGCCGATATTCGGGCTTGCGGCGATCTCCAGTGCCTTCTTGTATCCCTCGAAGTTTCCGAAGATGCAGCGGGGCACGCCGGCCATTTTGTATACCGGCGGATCATCCGGGTGGATGCCGATATAGACCTTGCTTTCCTCGGCAACGGGGACGACCTTTTTGATGAAGTATTCGTAGTTTTCCCAGAGCTCTTCTTCCGTGTATTCCCTTCCGTGGGAGAGCGGCCAGGTGAAATCGCCGAAGGCAATCGAGCGGTTTGGCGTCTCAAGATCCAGCCCGCCGGCTGTCGCGTTTCCGCGCACCTCCCGCCGGAAGTCCGAACGCCAGATGCCGTTCCCCATATGCGCGTAGGTCGCGTAATGAATGCCGGCCTTCCCGAGATCGCGGATATACTGCAGATAGCGCTCGACATATTCGTCCCGGTCCGGCAGATTCAGCGTCACGGAGGGCATGTTGTGCAGCCTGTCATTGGCGATTCTGTAGATTTTCAGGCCGCGCTTCAGAAGCTCGTCCTTCAGCTCCTCGTAGCATTCCGCCGTCTGCTCCGGCACCTGATGGCCGCCGAGCATGACCCATTCGACGCCTATCTGCTTCAGAAAATCGATGCCCTGTTCGTCAAATTTCAGTTTTCCGTTCTCGCGGGTGACTTTGCCCTCGAGCTTCGTTCCGACCTGGATGCCGGGCTTTGAATTCACATAGCCGGGAACCGCCCGCATCGGATATCCGTTATTCATTCTGTCCACCTCCGTTTCCTGGATTTTCCGTGTCATTTTCTTCAGAATAGCACCGTGGAAGAATTCTGTCAATGCAAGCTTGACAGAACATTTCCGACTTTTCAAAGCGCAAAAATTCTGCTATAGTATATAGATGTGAAAATTATGAACAGACGGGGGAAACTGCTTGTCACGGAAAAGAGTGCCGATTCAGGCGAAAGTATTAACAAAAGAAGAAAAAAGAAAATTCAACCGGGAGCTTCTGACGCTCGCGGTGCCGCTTGCCCTGCAGAACCTTCTTCAGGCGCTTGTCGGCGCCTCGGACGCCCTGATGCTCGGGCGCCTGAATCAGGATTCGATCGCGGCGGTTTCACTCGCGAACCAGGTGTCCTTTGTCATGTCCCTCTTTACCGGCTCGGTCGTTGGTACGATCGGCGTTCTCATCGCGCAGTACATGGGGAAGGGCGATACGAAAAACGCGAAGCGTTTCCTTGCGATGGCGATCCGCTATACGATCGGGATTTCCCTCGTGTTCTTCCTTCTCGCGCTTCTGATTCCGGAGCGGATCATGGGGATTTTCACGCCGGATGAGCAGGTGATCGTGATCGGCGCGGGATATCTTCGGATCGTCTCGTTTTCCTATATTTTCTCGGGAATCGCGTCCTGCTACCTGATGATGATGCGGACACAGGGCCGTGTGAAAATGAGTCTTCTGATCGCGGCAGTGACGGTTGTCGTCGACATGACGGCGGACTTTTTCCTGATCTACGGGGTCGGCGGATGGGAAGGCTTCGGTGCGAACGGCTCGGCGTATTCGACGATTGCCGTCGAAGCGATCGCCCTTCTGATCTGCATTGTCGAGTCGCGGCAGAAGGATCACATTCATCCGGACATCGAAAGCTTCCGATTCTTCTCGAAAGAATTCGAAAAGGACGTCTGGCATGTGCTGCCCGGGATGCTCGCATCGGCGCTTTCCTGGGGACTCAGCATGACCGTGCATGCCTTTATTCTCGGGCATATCAGTGCGGACATGACGGCGGCCTATTCCGTGACCGGCGTCGCGCAGACCCTGATGCAGGGCCTCACGCACGGTCTTGCGACAGGCGCCGGCATCATGTGCGGAAAGCTTCTGGGGCAGAATCAGTTTGAACTCGCGAAGGCCTACGGAAAGCGCTGCTTCGGCGTGTCCTTTGTAAACGGGCTGATCAACATCGGACTGCTTCTTCTGATCGGGCCGCACGTGTATTTTTTCTATGTGCTTGAGCCGCAGGCGAAACAGTACCTCGTGTATATGCTTCTGTATCATCTTCTGTATATGTTTGCCTATTCGTACAATACGGTCTTTACGGTCGGAGTGCTGCCGGCAGGCGGTGACGCCCGATATGACGCCTACAGCGTTTTCATTGCGACCTGGTGTCTCGCGATTCCACTGTCAATGCTCGGCTGCTTCGTGTTCCACTGGCCGCCGATGGTCGTCTATATGGTGATGTGCGCGGATGAAATCGTCAAATTCCCCTTCCTGCATCTGCGTTTCAACACGGATATCTGGCTTCGGAATCTGACACGGGAGGAAGTCTCATGAATGAATTTTTTGCTTATATCAACCGGATGAAATATATCAACCGCTGGGGGCTCATGCAGGGCACGCAGCCCGAAAACGATATGGAGCACACGATGCAGGTCGTGATGCTTTCGCATGCGCTCGGCGCGATCGCAAAGACCAGACTTTCACTTGACGTGGATCTTCAGTCGATTGTCCTGACGGCCGCCTATCACGATGTGTCCGAGGTGATCACGGGAGATCTTGCGACGCCCGTGAAGTACGCGAATCCGCGCATTAAAGCCGCTTTTCACGACATTGAGGAGGTGGCGGTGGAGAAACTCCTCACCATGCTTCCGGACGATTTAAAGCCCTGTTTTGCGCTTTATCTGCTGCCTTCGGAGGACACGCGCGAATACCGGATCGTCAAGGCGGCCGACAAGCTTTCGGCATACCTGAAATGCATTGAGGAACTGAAGTACGGCAACCGGGAATTCGCGAGCGCGAAGGACTCCATCGGAAAACAGCTCGAAAAGATTTCGGAGGAGCTTCCGGAGCTTCGGATTTTTATGGAAGAATTCGCGGGGAGCTTTGAACTGACCCTGGACGAGCTGACGGAGTAAAGAGTGGAAGGAATTGCCTTAAGACAATCGGCAAGGATAAACATAACTTGAAATCTGCAGTGACTGGAGGAAAAAGAAATGTCTGAAGAAAAATGGATCTGTCCCGCATGCAAGGCTGAGAATACAGGTTCCAGCAGGTTTTGTCTGACCTGCGGCGCACCGCGTTTTGCGAAAGTGCCGGATACCGTACAGGAAGAGGAAAAGCCGCTTACGTTTTCCGAACTGAAACAGATGCGGGAGCCGCACGGCGCCTTGAGAAGCGTCAGTTACAGCTTCTGGTCGAACGGGATGATGATGAACAGCCACGAAGAGAGCGAGGTTACGCTGAAACGTCTGGAAAATGATGAAGCCGAGCTCCTGATCCGGCACGAATCCGGCTTGACTGGCGGGCAGAAAGACGTTTACCGTGTTCCTGCCGCGACCCTTTCGGAGATCGAAAAGATCGCGGAGCGCGAGAATATGCCCGCATGGTCGAAGATGAAGTACAGGCCGGATCCGAGATTCATGCCGACGGACTATTCTTCCTCTTCGCATCTTTCGCTGACCTACGGTGATATTAATCCGAAGAATCCGCAGCAGGAATATTTCAGCATTGACATTGCTGCCGTTCCGCGGGAAGGTGCCGGAATAATCAATGATATCATCAGCCGTATGAAGGCGGCTGCGGAGATAAAAAATCTGCGGAAGCATGAGGATATTCCGCCAAAACCGATGAACGGGATGATGGGGATCATGGGCATGAAGGAGGCGCTCGAGGTTCAGAAGAAAAACAGTACCAACGGGGCGGAAGCCGGCCCGGAAAGGAAGCTTGTTTTCGACGGGCAGGGGTACTGGATCTGTCCGGAATGCGGCGAACATAACCCCGGGAAATTCTGTGCAAACTGCGGTTCGAGGAGGCCGGAGAAATGACTGAAAAAACAAAGGGACTGATCTGGAACCTGGTGCTGTACACTGCGGCATTTGGCGCCGGGCTCATCCCGTTCCTGATGATAGATCACATTTTTATAGCTTCCGCTGCCTTTACGATTGCCGCAACGCTTGTGATCTTTATCGTCACCTGCTTCTATCCGGATACCTCGCTTTATGATCCGTACTGGAGCGTGGAACCGCCGGTTCTCCTGCTGTTTCTGTTGATCCGCTTCCGCCTGTGGAATCCGAACAGCATCCTGATGCTGTTCTTCGTGACGGTCTGGGCGACGCGCCTGACTGCCAACTGGATCTATACCTACTGCGGACTCGGACATGAAGACTGGCGTTACGCGCAGTACCGCGAGAAGCTCAGTAAACCTGCCTTCTTTCTGATCAATCTTTTCGGCCTGCAGCTGATTCCGACCTTTGTTGTTTATATGGGGATGGTCGGGGCGATTTTCGTGCTGCAGCAGCCGGAGTTTTCCTGGCTTACGATTCCGGGATATATAGTCATGCTTGCTGCGATTCTTCTGGAGCACATTTCAGACACATCGATCCACAGCTTCCTGGAGGAACACGCGGGAGAACATAAGAGCTGCAATGTTTCGGTGTGGCGCTACTCCAGACATCCGAATTATCTCGGGGAAATGAGCTTCTGGACCGGTATTTTCATGGTCTATGCGGCGCTGTATCCGCGAACCTGGTATATAGGGCTCGGCTTCCTTCTGATCATTCTGCTGTTCCTTTTTGTATCGATTCCGATGATGGAACGGCATAACATGGAACGACGGGCGGATTATGATGAGTATCGGAAGAAAACATCCAGGCTGCTTCTCTGGCCGCCGAAGGAGTGAAGAAATGCTGAGTATCAGGGAAGAACCGCTGACGGAGGAACTTCTTCAGGAACTGATCCGTTTTTCGGAGGACTGGGAGAAGGAACAGAGTTGTCATGGCTACCGGAAAAATGAACGTGCGGATATTGAAGGAGAGCGGATTTTCACTGCCGGCTTTGACGGGAAAAGAATCGGATACCTTTTCGGGCATATGGAGCAGGCGAAGAATGCGAGCTCTGTAATGCCGGAGGGAACGGCCTATTTTGAAGTGGAAGAGCTCTATGTGAAGCCGGAATACCGTTCACGCGGCATCGGAAAAAAGCTTTACGAAGCTGCGAAGGACGCCGTCCGAAACGAAGGCGGTGCAGAATATATCATGCTCAGCACCGCGACCAAAAACTGGAAGGCGATCCTGCATTTTTATCTGGACGAGCTGGGGATGGAATTCTGGAGTGCACGGCTGTTCCAGAAGCTGTGAGGCGGAGCCAATCGAGCTGCCGGAAGAAAGGTTGATTCATGTACCTCGAAAATCAGGAGATTACAATCCGAAACACCCGCGGATCTGACACAGAAATCCTTGCAAAATGGTGGAATGACGGCACTGTTATGGCGCATGCCGGCTTCCCGCACGGTCTCGGGACGACAGCGGAAAAAATCGCAAAAGATCTTGAAGCAGACAGCGATGAGAGAAGAAGGCGCCTGATCCTCGAGATCGGCGGGAAGGCTGTCGGAGAGATGAGTTATACAATTGTCGGTGAAAATGACAGGAACCTCGATTTTCCGGACCACTACTGTGTGGATTCGCTTTTTCCGGGGGAGCGCGGCGAACTCACGGCTGAGATCGGCATCAAGATCTGTGATCCTGCTTATCAGGAGAAGGGCTTCGGCCGACGGGCGCTTTCCCTTCTCATCCGCGAGCTGTTCCGCCGGAAGGTATCGAGGATCATCCTTGATACCAACCTCAAAAACACCCGCGCGCAGCATGTCTATGAGCTGCTCGGATTTGTAAAACAGGGGATTCGTTATGATTCCTGGCGCGACCAGGAGGGTGTGCTTCAGTCGGCGATTGATTATGCGATGACAGAAGCGGATTTTGTCGATTATTCCGGAGAATCCGAGGAGCATCCGACCTGGTCCTACCGCGCGACGACCGGAGACGACCTTGAAAGGATCTGGGATCTGAATGTCCGGAGCCACCCCGGGAAGCCGATCTGGGAGCGCTTCCGTTTCCAGGCCTTCCGGCATGAAGACCGGAAGATGTCCAAGACCTATATTGCGCTTCGGAACGGCGAACCGCTCGGCGAGGGAACCCTGCTTTTTGACCCGGCCTGCGAGGCGGTCGGCGACCTGAAATACATCGTGATTCCGGGCGAGGCAGCCGATGTCAACGGCCTTCGGATTGCCAAAAAGTATGAGGGCGAAGGGCACATTTCCCGCCTGATGAAGGTGATGGAGGAGGACGCGAAACGCCTCGGCTTCCGTGAAATCACGATCGGGGTCGAGCCCGTTGAAAGCCGCAATCTCGCCATCTACCTGCACTGGGGCTACACCCGCTATCTCGAGTATGAATTCGACGACGGGGCGCTGGTGATCTATTATGGAAAGACGCTGTAAGAGGCAGGCAAAAACGTCTGAAACAGGGACTGTCCCCTTTGGACTGATTTAGTCATCAGGAACCTGTCCACGGGGGCGAAAAGGAGAAAGAATGAAGCAGACACAGTGGTATAAGGACGGTGTATTTTACCAGATCTGGCCGAGATCCTTCAAGGATGGAAATTCGGACGGCATGGGCGATCTGTGGGGTGTTATTGACAAGCTGGACTATATACAGACCTTGAACGTGGACGGCATCTGGTTTTCGCCGCTCTACTGTTCGCCGGGCGCGGACTGCGGTTACGATATCTCGGACTATATGAAGATTGCGCCGGAATTCGGCGGAATGGAGGCCTTCCGGCGGCTTCTCACGGAGGCGCATAAAAGAGGTCTGAAAATCATTATGGACCTCGTCGTGAATCATACCTCCGACGAGCATGAGTGGTTTCAGAAGTCCCGGCAGCGGATCGACCCCTACACGGATTACTATATCTGGCGGCCGAAAAAGCCAAACGGAAAGCTTCCGAACAACTGGGCGTCCATGTTTGAAGGCGACTCCGCCTGGCAGTGGGACGAGGTGCGCAAAGAGTACTATCTGCACCTTTTCGCGATCAAGCAGCCGGACCTCAATATGGATAATCCTCTGGTGCGCGAAGAGGTCAAGAAGATCCTGAAATTCTGGCTGGATTTCGGGGTGGACGGCTTCCGGGAGGACGTGATCACCTTTATCAGCAAGGAAGAAGGGCTTCCCGATGATCTGCCGATTCCGGGTTTTTCCGGAATCCTGAAATACAACCACGGTCCGCATATCCACGAATACCTGCAGGAATTCCGGCAGGACGTGCTTCAGCATTACGACTGCATGACGCTGGCGGAGGCGCCGCTCGTGACGCCGAAGCGCGCGATGACCTATATCTCCGAGCTGGATCCGAAGCATCACGATATCGATATGATGATCCAGTTCCAGTGCATGTGCGCGGACTGCCTCTTTTCGGACTATGTGCCGATGAGGTTTTCTCTGCGGCGATTAAAACGTTCGTTCCGCCGCTGGCAGGTGAAGCTGCACGGGAAAGCCTGGAACATGCTGTACCTCGAGAACCACGACCATCCGCGCGTGATTTCACGCTACGGTTCGGAAAAGCTGCGCACGGCTTCCGGAAAAGCACTTGCGGTAGCGTATCTTTTCCAGCAGGGTACGCCCTTCATTTACCAGGGGCAGGAGATCGGCATGACGAACTGGTATCCGCCGCGGATCGATATGTACGAGGATGTTCAGACGCTGAACCAGCATCTGAAGGACCCGGAGGAGAAACGCCTGAAGCTCTATCACCGCGCGTCCCGCGACTCGGCGCGTACACCGATGCAGTGGACCGGCGGATTGCATGCCGGATTCTCGGAACACGAGCCCTGGTTCTATGTCAATGAGAATTACCGGGAAATCAACGTGGAAGCGGAAGAGAAGGATCCGGATTCCCTGTTGAATTTCTACAGGAAGGCTGTGGCTCTGAGAAAAAGCCTGAAGGTTGTCCGTGACGGAAAGTACCGGGAATACGGTGTTTTCTCCAATAAAATCTATGTTTATGAGCGGGTGCTCGAAGGTGGGACGGACGAAGCTTTACCTGCCCAGCCGAAAAGAATCCTGGTGATCTGCTCCTTTTCGGAAAAACCGATGCGTTTCTTCATGCGGCGCGGGATCAGTCTTGGAAGCGCCGATCTCCTTCTCGGATCCTGTCCTGAGAAGGAAACATCCAAAGTCAAACCGGACGGAAGCACGATTCTCCGGCCCTACGAAGCGCGGGTCTATTCAATCCCCGGCTGAGATTTAAAACCTGAAAGGAAGATTTACGTTACTGATCAATGAAGGAACTTCTGATACTTCAACTGACGATTTTCATCCTGCTCGCCGTCGGATTTCTGGTGAAGAAAGTCCATATTGTCGGCGCTGAAGGGCAGAGAAACATTACGGACCTGGTGATCTATGTCATTCTGCCCTGTAATATTGTGACGAGTTTTTTAAACGGCATGACAAAGGATACGCTTCGCGACTGCCTGGCAATCCTCCTCATTTCGATCGGGATTCAGGTGTTCGGTGTGATCTATGGAAAGCTTCTCTACAGGAAACAGCCGGAGGACCGTCAAAAAAGTCTGACCTACGCCATTATCTGCTCAAATGCGGGCTTCCTCGGAAATCCGATCGCGGAGGGCGTCTTCGGAGCGACAGGCCTGATGTATGCGAGCGTTTACCTGATCCCGCAGCGGATCATGATGTGGTCGGAAGGCCTGGCCATCTACTCCGGCGAAAAAGACAGGCTCGGTACCCTGAAGAAGGTTGTGACACACCCCTGCGTCATTGCCTGTGTGATCGGGATTATCCTGATGCTGACGGGCGTGAAGCTTCCGGAGCCGGTTCTTCGGCCGCTTCAGACGATCGGACGCTGCAATACCGCGCTCTCGATGTTTGTAATCGGCATGATCCTTGCGGATATCGATTTCAGGACAATCCTCGATAAAACCGTGATCTTCTATACCCTGAACCGTCTTGTGATCATTCCGCTGATCGTGTACGGCGTCTGCCTGCTTCTGCCCATCAGCCCGATGGTACGGGGCGTGAGTGTGCTTCTTGCCGCCATGCCTGCCGGTGCGACAACGAGTATGCTGGCACTGAAATATAGGCGCGATCCCGAATTTGCGACAAAACTCGTGGTTTTTTCCACGCTTTGCTCCATCCCGGCGATCATGCTCTGGAGTATGATTTTAAAGGTATAAAAAGCGGCGGCCTTCGCCCCGTGCTTCTGTATTCTCTAAAATTTACCGGTTTTCCCTGAAAAATGACTGGTTTCACGAAACAACGGCTTGTCTTATGGACGGCCGCAGTTTAAAATTTGCGGTATGAGGGACAAAAACGGTGTAACAGCGTGATAACTGATTATCTGAATAAAGAGGAATCTATCGGAGGTTATTTATGAAAGCAGTCAGACTCAGAACGGCGGACCTGTTAAACCCGATCGGTATCGATGTACGGTCACCGCGTTTGACCTGGAACGCATACGGCGGAACCAAGCAGACCGCTTATCAGCTGGTCGCAAGGAATGCTGAGGGCAGGACGGTATTTGATTCCGGAAAAGTACCCGGAGATCATATGTATTGCATCTATGCCGGAGAAGCCCTGAAAAGCCGCGACAGGATCTCCTGGCGGGTGGCTTTATGGGATGAGGACGAAGATAATCTTCCGGAGTGGTCCGGGGAGGCGTATTTTGAGATGGGTCTTCTGGAGCCCTCCGACTGGCAGGCCAAATGGATTGCCGGTGTGGATACGGACAGGGCAGAGAGGCTTCCCGCAGACTATTTCAGGAAATATTATACTGTAAAACAGGGGCTTGTTTCGGCGAGACTTTATGCGACAGCGCTTGGCGTGTACTATGCACGACTCAACCGCATCAAGGTCACAACCCCGCTTGCACCCGGCACGACGGAATACGAAAAGCGCCTGTATTACCAGACCTATGATGTAACGCCTTACGTAAAGGCCGGAGAAGAAAATGAAATCATTTTCACACTCGGCGACGGCTGGTATAAGGGAAAGATCGGGGCGCTCCAGAACGAGTATTTCTTCGGAACACAGACCGCGCTTTTTGCCCAGCTGGAGCTTAGCTATGAAGACGGGAGCCGGGAAGTGATCGCGACGGACGGCAGCTTCCGGTGGACAAACGACGGACCGATCCGTTTCTCGGATCTGAAGGACGGCGAAGTATACGACGCCCGGAAATGCTATGAATACGATGCTCCGACGAAACGGTATACACGGGAGGATCCCTACCGCGGGAACGCCGTGGAACTTCATTCTGAGACACGGATCCCGACATCGTCGAATGCTGCATATATCACAGAGCATGAAACCTTCAACCCGAAGCTTCTGATTTCGCCTTCGGGAGCGAAAATCCTTGACTTTGGCCAGAACCTGGCAGGCTATGTGCGTTTCTACAGCTGGCTTCCCGAAGGACAGGAAATGCGTCTTAGGCTCTTCGAGGCACTTGATCATGGGGAGTATTCCAATACATCATTAAGCTTCCCGATGTCGCAGCCGGCGGTGGAGACCGTGAAGCAGGAGATCATCTATATCGGATCCGGAAGAGGGGATCTTTTCCAGCCGGAGTTCTTCTATTCGGGCTTCCGCTATGCGCTTGTAGAGGGCGTGGAAGAGGTGAATCCGGAGTATTTCGAGGCCGTGTCGGTCTACTCGGACATCGAGTATTTCGGCGACTTTGACTGCTCCAATGAAGCGATTGTGAAATTCTTAAGGAACACCCGCTGGTCGATGAAGAGCAACTTTATCGATGTTCCGACGGACTGCCCGCAGCGCGAAAAGAGCGGCTGGACCGGCGACGCCCAGGTCTTCTGCCGGACAGCGACGTATCTCGGAGCGACAAAGGCATTCTTCAGGAAGTGGCTGAAGGACGTGCGCGACTGCCAGCGGGAGAACGGCCTTGTGGAAGATGTGAATCCCAAGGCAAGTCCCTCCGATTCCGAACACGCCATGGTGAACGGCGCGGTCGGCTGGGCGGACGCTGTTGTCATTATCCCCTATACGATCTGGAAACTGACCGGTGACTCCTCGTTTATTACCGACAACCTGGAACTGATGCGCGCCTTCGCGGATCAGAGGATTGTCGCCTGTGCGGATAAGTCGATGCTTCATCTTCCGGATGAGGGACCGTACGCGATGATGAAAAAGCTGTACGATACCTTTAAGATCGAGGATTCCGAGCTCAATAAGTATGTCGTCGAATCCGGCATTCACTGGGGCGAATGGCTGGTCGCCGAGTCGCAGGAGCCCTCGGTTACCGGAAACGGCATTACGGACCTTCTGATGCCCAAACAGGAAGTCGGGACGGCCTATACCTATTACTCCATGAAACTCCTCTCGGAGATGCTGGAGAAAATCGGGGAGAAAGAGAGCGCTGTAAAATACCGCGAATTTGCCGAAGGCGCGAAGAAGGCCTATCACTTCCACTGGGTGAAGAACGGAACGACAGATACAAAGCGGATGGCGGAGCTTGTGCGGCCGCTCGCGCTCGGAATTCTCTCGGAAGAGGAAGAGAAGGTATTTGCCGAAAAACTGAATGAAATGGCTGTATCGAGGCATTACAAGGTCGGTACGGGCTTCCTCTCAACGCCCTTTGTACTGCAGGTGCTTGCGGAGCACGGCTATATCGACACCGCCTACCGGATGCTGGAGAACCGGGAAGCGCCGGGCTGGCTTGCCATGGCGGAGAAAGGCGCGACGACGGTCTGGGAAGAATACGAGTGCTATGACGGGGACGGACACCCGCTTGCAAAGAGCATGAACCATTATTCGCCGGGAGCGGTCTGTGCCTTCCTGTTCGACACGGTTGCGGGGGTAAAAGTAACCGGGGAAAATCATGTGACGATCCGTCCCATGCCGGGCGGTACGCTGTCCTATGCAGCGGCGGTCGTGCATACCAGTTACGGAAAAGTGGTGAGTTCCTGGGAAGCTTCGTCAAGGTTTGATCCGAAGCGGAAGCTGACCTTTATGGTCGAGATTCCGGCGAATATGACGGCGACCCTGATTCTTCCGGACGGAAAGACGCACGAGCTTCAGACCGGCTCGTATACCTTCCATTCCTATCCGGCCTGAAAAAGAGCTTTTGCAGGCCCGGCGGCAGGCGTCGAACTTTTTGCAGACCAGACCGCCGGAGCCGTGACCTGGATCAACTTCTCCTATCAGGGAGCAAATGCACTGACCGCCCTGATGTTCGTCATCCTCTTCCTGTTCTTCTTTAAGATTGACCGGGAGATGCCTGTCGTGACGAAGACGCTGACCGAACGCAGGAAAGCCGAATGTGAAGCGCTTGGCATTCCGTATGTTTCACCGCAGGAGCAGCAGCGCGCGGAAATCATGGAGCAGCAGAAGGAAGCGGAAGCAAACCGTGTGAAGGAGCTTCGCGAGAAGTGCGAGAAGAAGGGACGCGACTTTGAAGAAGAGTACCGGAAATACCTCGAGAAGCAGGCAAAGAAGAAAGCCCGCAAGGCGAAGCAGAAAGAAAAGAACTCCTGATCAATAGAGAAATGAAAAAAGGGGCTGTCGCAATAGCAAATGATATTTGAGGTATCATTGCTGGGGCGGCAGCCTCTTTTTTATGCTGTCTTGGCGGCTTGTCAGCGGACGTCGAAGACGCTTATCGCTGTCAGGCCTTCCAGGCTATCTTGCCTGGATGTCAGTGGATATCGAAGACGCTTCTAACTGTGAGACCCTCTGTGCTGCCCGAGAGGATTTTCACGCGCTTTTCGCCCGGATCCATGTCGAAGTAGTTGTCAGAGAGAAGCAGCGTCTCGTCGGCGTTCTGAATCTCGACGGACTTTGCGTAAGCCTGCGATGTCACAACGATTTCGTCACCCTCCACCCGAAGTGCGAGCTTCGGATCCCTGTAGCCAAAATGCTTCGGGACAGAGAAAATGACACTTCCTGAGCCGAGCACACTACCGTCCGATACCGCAGAGTAACTGACGTAATCACCGTAGAGGTCGGCGTCCGCGAAATCAACGGTCTCCGTCCATACGGCAGAGAGCGGCGGCACCGTGATGCGGAAGGAGCCGCTTCTTTTCACTTCGCCCGAGGAGGAGCGCAGCGTATAGAAAAGCTCTGCACGCACTTCCTGCATGGTTTCGTTGCTGATGTTGAAGCGGATGGTTTTCCTGACATCGTAAGGCTCCGCGTTGA